>DASSQM010000260.1:0-9673 GCA_035702465.1 Anaeromyxobacter sp.
ATGGTCTCGACGAAGATCCCGTTCGTCACCGTGGGCACGACGGCGGCGACGATGCGCGAGCGGCGGGAGGCGAGCCCTCCCGCGAGGAGGTTCGGGACGTAGCCGGTCCGGTCGATCACGCGCTGGACGTGCTCGACCGTCGCCGGGCGGACGAGCTCGGGCCGATTCACGACGCGCGAGACGGTGATGGGCGAGACGC
Organism: Anaeromyxobacter sp.; assembly: GCA_035702465.1. GTDB lineage: Bacteria > Myxococcota > Myxococcia > Myxococcales > Anaeromyxobacteraceae > Anaeromyxobacter. Next base: position 200 of record DASSQM010000260.1, read on the forward strand.
CCGCGATCCGTGCGACGTCGTCGAGCGTCACGCTGCCGGTCGAGCGGCTCGTGGCCGGCCGGGCGGGGCGGAGCGCCCGCCCGTCCCGCCCTCCCGTCCTCCCTGCGCTCGCTCGGGGCCGGCGGGCCATGTGCACGTCGCCTTTCTCGAATCGACGCCGGTCACCGCGCCAGGATGGGTCCGCGGCGCGACGGCCGTTGACAACCGCGTCCGACCCGGTACAGCATGCACGAAAATGTCAGCGCTGTCATCCGTCCACGAGCCCGCCCCCGCGCGCTTTCGTCGCGGCGGCCGACAGCGCCTGCTCCCCGCGGCGGAGGAGGCTTCCGCATGAGGTCCTGGCAGCGGCTCTGCGCGGTGTTCTTCCTCCTCGTCGCCGCCGTGGTGCTCCAGCAGTCGATCTTCGTCCTGCGCCTCTTCGACCACGGCCAGCCCGGCTCCGGGCTCATGCCGTTCGGCCTCGGCGTCGCGCTCGCGGCGCTCTCCGCCGTCCTCTTCTTCCAGAACCGGGCGAAGGACGAGCAGCGCGTGCCCTTCTGGCAACCGAGGGCGTGGCTGCAGCCGCTCGTGGCCGTCGCCATCACGGCGGTGTTCATCGTGGTCTTCGACGACGTCGGGCCGTTCACGAGCGTGGCGGTGCTCGTGGCCGGGTGGCTCTGGCTCGTGGCGCGCAAGCGCTTCGTCGTCGCGGCCGTCACCGGGGTCCTCACCGCGACGGCCGTGTACGTGGTCTTCGCGCGGCTCCTCATGACGCCGTTCCCCCGCGGCATCCTGTTCTGAGCCCCCGGCGAGGGACGCCCGCGCATGTTCGACTTCGCAGGACTCGTCGGCGGCTTCCACGTCGCGCTCAGCCCGGTGAACCTCCTCTGGTGCCTCGTGGGCGCGCTGCTCGGCACCGCCGTCGGCGTGCTCCCCGGGCTCGGCCCCGCCGCCACGATCGCGCTGCTCCTGCCGGTGAGCCTGAAGATGGGCTCGCCGGTCACGTCGATCATCCTCATGTCCGGCATCTTCTACGGCGCGATGTACGGCGGCTCGACGACGTCGATCCTCCTCAAGATCCCGGGCGAGGCGGCGTCGGTCGTCACGTGCATCGACGGGTACCAGATGGCGAGGAAGGGCCGCGCCGGCGCGGCGCTCGGCGTGGCCGCCATCGGCTCGTTCGTCGCCGGCACCCTCGGGGTCGTCGGCCTCACGGCGGTCGCGCCGCCGCTCGCCGAGGCCGCGCTCAAGTTCGGACCGCCGGAGTACTTCTCGCTCACCGTCCTCGGGCTGCTCCTCGCCACCTACCTCACCGGCGCCTCGCCGGTGAAGGGGTTCCTCATGGCGACGATGGGCCTGCTCCTCGGGTGCATCGGGCTCGATCCCATCTCCGGCGCGGTCCGCTTCGCGTTCGGCGTCCCGGACCTCCAGAGCAACATCGACTTCGTCACCGTGGCGATGGGCCTCTTCGGCGTGGGCGAGATCCTCTACACGCTGGACGAGGCCGAGGCCGGCGCGATCCTCACCACGAAGATCGGGAACGTGTTCCCGACGCTGCGGGACCTCGCGCAGAGCGCGTGGGCGATGGTCCGCGGCTCCGTCATCGGCTTCGTGATCGGGATCCTGCCGGGCGGCGGCGCGGTGCTCGCGTCGCTCGTGTCCTACGCGGTCGAGAAGAGGTCCTCGAGGCACCCCGAGGAGTTCGGGCAGGGCGCGATCGAGGGCGTGGCCGGCCCCGAGTCGGCGAACAACGCCGCCGCGTCCTCGTCGTTCATCCCGCTCCTCACGCTGGGCATCCCCGGCAACGCGTCCACCGCGATGATCTTCGCGGCGCTCCTCATCCACGGCATCACGCCGGGCCCGTTCCTCCTCAAGGAGCACGGCGACGTGTTCTGGGGCGTCGTCGCCTCCATGTACCTCGGCAACGTCATGCTGCTCGTGCTGAACCTGCCGCTCGTCGGCATGTGGGTCCAGCTCCTGCGCGTGCCGTACGGCTTCATGGCGCCGATGATCATGGTCCTCACGCTCGTCGGCGTATACAGCGTGGGCAACAGCGTCTTCGACATGTGGGTCATGCTCGCGATGGGGATCTTCGGGTACCTCGCGCGCAAGCTGAAGTTCGACCTCGGCCCGCTGCTGCTCGCGTTCGTGCTCGGGCCGATCATGGAGCGCTCGCTGCGGCAGGCGCTGCTCATGAGCCGCGGGAGCGGGAGCATCTTCTTCACCCGCCCCATCTCCGGCGCGCTCATGGGGGTCGCGGTCCTATTCGTCCTCTACAACGCGTGGTCGGGGCGGAGGCGGCGGCGCAGGCTGGCCGCCGCGGTCTAGGAGGCTGTACGGCGTGACGACGACACGATGCACAGCGAAGGAGACATCGACATGAGGAACGGAACGTGGACGCTGTTCGCCGCGGCGCTCGCCGCGCTCGGCCTCGCCTCGGGCGCGGCCGCCGCCGACTACCCGGCGAAGCCGATCCAGCTCGTGGTCCCCTACTCCGCGGGCGGCTCGACCGACCTGCTCGCGCGCGCGGTCGCCCAGGTCGCGCCGAGGTACCTGTCGCAGCCGCTCGTCGTCGTGAACAAGGCGGGCGGCGGCGCGATCCCCGGCCGCCTCGACGTCGTGCGTTCTCCGCCGGACGGCTACACCCTCCTCTTCGGCTACGGCAGCGGCGAGGACACGGTCGTGCCGTTCCAGCGGCAGCTCCCGTACGACGTCTTCAAGGACTTCGAGTCGGTGTGCCGGCTCTCGGTGCACTCCATCGTGCTCGCGGTCCCGGCCGACTCGCCCTACAAGACGCTCGCCGACCTCGTGAAGGCGGGGAAGCAGAAGGGATCCCTCACCGCGGCGGTGTCCACCAAGGGCGCGTCCGTCGACATCACGTTCCAGCTGTTCGGCAAGGCCGCAGGCGTCCAGGTGATCTCCGTCCCGGGCTCCGGCGGCTCGGACGCCGTCACCCGCCTCGTCGGCGGCCACACCGACTTCGGCGGCGGTCACCCGAGCGAGGTGCTCACGCACGTGAAGGCGGGCCGGCTGCGCCTGCTCGCGGTCGCCCTCGAGAAGCGCGACCCGGTCCTGCCCGACGTTCCCACCTTCCGCGAGGGCGGCTACGACGTCGTCACGGCGGGCTCCGTGAAGGGCATCGCGGCCCCGAAGGGCACGCCGAAGCCGGTGGTGGCGTACCTCGAGTCCAAGTGCAAGGAGATCTCCGCCGACGCCGAGTTCCAGCGCATCCTGAAGGACATCGGGCAGCCGGTGAACTACCAGGGCGCCGACGAGTACAAGGTCTGGCTGAAGGGCGCCTACGACCAGTTCGGCACGCTCTTGAAGACGCTGAACATCGAGGCCAAGTAGGAGCGCGGAGGCGCTCCGGGGAGCGGAGGAGATGGGCATCGTCCAGGACCTCCTGAGAGACGTCCCGCTGCCGCGCATCGCGCCCGTGCGGCAGCGCTTCTCCGCCCCGGAGCTCCGCGACGTCGCCGCCGCCGTGGGGGAGGAGCTCGGGCGCCCGGGCGTCGGAGACGCCGTGCGCCCCGGGATGCGCATCGCGGTCGCCGTGGGGAGCCGCGGCGTCGCCCGCATCGCGGACATCACCGCGGCGATCGTGGCCGAGCTCAGGGCGCGCGGCGCGACGCCGTTCGTGGTGCCGGCCATGGGGAGCCACGGCGGCGCCACGGCGGCGGGGCAGCTCGACGTGCTGGCGCGCCTCGGCGTCACCGAGCGGAGCGCCGGGTGCGAGATCCGCTCCTCGATGGAGGTCGTCGAGATCGGGCGGCTCGCGAACGGGCTGCCCGTCTTCATGGACCGCAACGCCCACGAGGCGGACGGCGTCGTCCCGGTGAACCGCGTGAAGCCGCACACGTCGTTCCGCGGGCCCTCGGAGAGCGGGCTCGTGAAGATGATCGCCATCGGGCTCGGCAAGCAGCGGGGCGCCGACGCGTGCCACGCGCTCGGCTTCGCGCACATGGCGGAGCACGTCGTGGCGATGGCGGAGGTGGCGCTGGCGACGGAGCGCATCCCGTTCGGCGTCGCGGTGGTCGAGAACCCCGAGGACCGCCCGATGAAGATCGCCGCGGTGCCCGCGCGAGAGATCGTCGCGCGCGACCGCGAGCTCCTCGCCCTGGCGTGGGCGAACATGCCGCGCATCCCCTTCGACCCGATGGACGTGCTCGTCGTGGACCGCATCGGCAAGGAGTTCTCCGGCACGGGCATGGACCCGAACCTCGTCGGCAGGTACACCACGCCCTACGCGTCCGGCGGGCCGCGCATCGAGAAGATCGCGGTCCTCGACGTGACCGACGCGACGCACGGGAACGGGCTCGGCATCGGGCTCGCGGACTTCACCACGCGCCGGCTCGTGGACCGCCTCGACCTCGACGCCATGTACGCGAACGCGCTCACGTCCACGGTCGTGGTGCCGGTGCGCATCCCCGCCACGCTCCCCACCGAGAAGGAGGCGATCCAGGCCGCGGTGAAGACCTGCGGGGCGAAGGATCGCGCGCGGGCGCGGCTCGTGCGCGTGCGGAACACGCTCCACCTCGGCGCCCTGTGGGTCTCGGAGGCGCTGCTCGCCGAGGCGCGCGCGAACCCGGACCTCACCGTCCGCGGGGAGCCGGAGCCGATGCGCTTCGACGAGGCGGGAAGGCTCGCGAACGCGTGGGAGGACGGGCGATGAGCACGGCGAGCCAGGCCGCGGGCGGGAGCGCCGCCGCGGGCCGCGAGGGCGCGGCCGGCGCGCCGCGCGTCACGGAGATGCGCGTCGTGCCGGTCGCCGGCCGGGACAGCATGCTCCTCAACCTGAGCGGCGCGCACGCGCCGTTCTTCACGCGGAACCTCGTCATCCTCGCGGACGAGTCCGGGCGGACGGGCGCCGGCGAGGTCCCGGGCGGCGAGCGGATCCGCCGGACGCTGGAGGAGGCGCGCGACCTCGTGGTGGGTCGCTCGATCGGCGCGTACCAGGACGTGCTCGCGGACGTGCGCCGGCGCTTCGCGGATCGCGACGCGGGCGGCCGCGGCGTGCAGACGTTCGACCAGCGCGTGACCATCCACGCCGCCGCCGCGCTCGAGGCCGCGCTGCTCGACCTCCTCGGGCAGCTGCTCGGCGTTCCGGTGGCGGCGCTCCTCGGCGAGGGCCAGCAGCGCGGCTCGGTCCCGATGCTCGGCTACCTGTTCTACGTCGGCGACCGCAAGAGGACTCCCCTCCCCTACGCGAGCGACCCCGGCGCGTCGGATCCCTGGCTGCGGCTGCGGCACGAGGAGGCGCTCTCGACCGACGCGATCGTCGCGCTCGCCGAGGCGGCGCGCGAGCGGTACGGCTTCGAGGACTTCAAGCTGAAGGGCGGCGTCCTGCGCGGCGAGGAGGAGCTCGAGGCGGTGACGGCGCTCGCGCAGCGCTTCCCGCGCGCGCGCATCACGCTCGACCCGAACGGCGCGTGGTCGCTCGAGGAGGCGATCCGCCTCTGCCGCGGCGCCCACGGCGTGCTCGCGTACGCGGAGGACCCGTGCGGCGCGGAGGACGGCTACTCGGGCCGCGAGATCCTGGCGGAGTTCCGCCGCGCGACGAGCCTCCCCACCGCCACGAACATGATCGCCACCGACTGGCGGCAGCTCGGCCACGCCCTCCGGCTCGGCTCCGTCGACATCCCGCTCGCCGATCCGCACTTCTGGACGCTCACGGGCTCCGTGCGCGTCGCGCAGACCTGCCGGGACCGCGGGCTCACCTGGGGCTCGCACTCGAACAACCACTTCGACGTCTCGCTCGCGATGTTCGCGCACGTCGGAGCGGCCGCGCCGGGCCGCATCACGGCGCTCGACACCCACTGGATCTGGCAGGACGGCCAGCGGCTCACGAGGGAGCCGCTCCGCATCCGCGGCGGCGCGGTGCAGGTGCCCGACCGGCCGGGACTCGGGATCGAGCTCGATCTGGCGGAGGTCGAGAAGGCGCACCGGCTGTACCAGGACCACGGCCTCGGCGCGCGCGACGACGCCGTGGCCATGCAGCACCTCATCCCCGGCTGGAGGTTCGACGCGAAGCGCCCTTGCCTCGTACGCTGAGCGCCCTGCGGCGGCTCGGGGTCGGGGCGATCGAAAGGAGACGGACATGAAGGTGGGATTCATCGGGCTCGGGATCATGGGCCTCCCCATGGCCGGCCACCTCGCGAAGGCGGGGCACGCGCTGCACGTGTGGGCCCGGCACTCGGTGCCGAAGGCGATCCTCGACGCGGGCGCGATCTCCTGCGCGTCCGGCAAGGAGGTCGCCCAGAAGTCCGAGGTCGTCATCACCATGGTCCCGGACACGCCGGACGTCGCCGCCGTGCTGTTCGATCCGAACGGCGTCGCGGAGGGGCTCTCGCCCGGGAAGATCGTCGTCGACATGAGCTCCATCTCGCCCTCCGACACGAAGGCGTTCGCGCGGCGCATCGAGGAGAAGGGCTGTCTCTACCTCGACGCGCCCGTGTCGGGCGGCGAGGTGGGCGCGAAGAACGCCGCGCTCACCATCATGGTGGGCGGGAGGCAGGAGGCGTTCGACCGCGTCAAGCCGCTCTTCGAGGCCATGGGCAAGAACATCACGCTCGTGGGCGGCAACGGCGACGGTCAGACCTGCAAGGTGGCGAACCAGATCATCGTCGCTCTCAACATCGAGGCGGTGGCGGAGGCGCTCGTCTTCGCGTCGAAGATGGGCGCGGACCCGGCGCGCGTGCGCCAGGCGCTCCTCGGCGGCTTCGCCGCGTCGCGGGTCCTCGAGGTCCACGGCGAGCGCATGCTGAAGCGCACGTTCGACCCCGGCTTCCGCATCGAGCTCCACCAGAAGGACCTGAACCTCGCGCTCCAGAACGCGCGGCAGGCCGGGATGGCGCTCCCCAACACCGCCACGGCCCAGGAGCTCTTCAACGCCTGCGCGGCGCGCGGGGGCAAGAAGTGGGACCACTCCGCGCTGGTGCGCGCGCTCGAGGCGCTCGCGAACCACGAGGTGGGGGCGAAGGGATAGGAGCCGGCCGATGTCGGACGCGCCCGTCGAGATCCTCAGCATGGGGGAGATGACCGCCGAGGTCGATCGCGACCTCCTGGCGCGCGGCTTCCGCCTGCACCGCTCCTCCGAGACCCCCATCGCGGAGCTCGTCGCCGCGCACGGGCCGCGCATCCGCGCCATCGCCACCCGCGGCCGCGAGCGCACGCCCGGGACCCTCATCGAGCAGCTCCCCGCGCTCGAGATCATCGCGAACTCCAGCGTCGGCTACGACTCGATCGACGTCGCGACCGCCGCGCGCCGCGGCGTCGTCGTGACGAACACGCCGGACGTCCTCGACGACGAGGTGGCGGACTACGCCGTCGGGTTGCTCCTCGCCACGGTCCGCACCATCCCGCAGGCCGACCGCTACGTGCGCGCCGGACGCTGGCTCGAGGCGCAGTTCCCCCTCGGCGCCACGCTGCGCGATCGGACGATCGGCATGCTCGGGATGGGGCGCATCGGCGAGCGCATCGCGAGGCGCCTCGCCGCGTTCGAGGTGCCGATCGTCTACCACGCGCGCCACCCGCGCGCGGACGTGCCGTGGCGGCACTACGCGGACCTCGTCGCGATGGCGCGCGACGTGGACACGCTCGTCGTCATCGTCCCGGGCGGCAAGGAGACGCGCCACCTCGTCGACGCGCGCGTGCTCGAGGCGCTCGGGCCGCGCGGCGTGCTCGTGAACGTCGCGCGGGGCTCGGTCGTCGACGAGGAGGCCCTCGTCCGCGCGCTGCAGCAGGGCACCATCCTCGCGGCCGGCCTCGACGTGTTCGCGGACGAGCCGCGCGTCCCGCAGGCGCTCCTCGCGCTCGAGAACACGGTCCTGATGCCGCACGCGGCGTCCGCGACGCACCACACGCGCGGGCGGATGGGCAGGCTCGTCGTCGACAACCTCGTCTCGTGGTTCGCGGGGCGCGGGCCGCTCACGCCGGTGCCCGAGACGCCGTGGCCGCGCGCGGCGCCGGTCACTTCAGCGCGCCGATGATCTTGCGGTACTCCGCCTCGCCGAACACGCGCAGCGTCTCCGTCCGCACTGCGCCCGCGCCGGCGATCTGGAGGACGAGCCGCGCGGCGGTTTCGTCGTCCGGCGCCTCGGCGATGCAGACGGCGTCGTACCGTCCCATCGCGAGGTAGAACGCCTTCACCTCGCCGCCGGCCGCCTGGAACGCCTTCTTCACGGCGTCCAGCCGGCCGGGGCTCTCCCTCATGTTCCGGATCCCCTGGTCCGTGTAGTTGATCAGCGCGAGGAACGTGGCCATTGCAACCTCCTGCTCGAAGTGATGCGTCGAACCTGCGCTTCCACGCGCGGCGCCCACCTGGGTCCTACGCGGATTCGTCGGGACGAGGTAGCCCGTGGAGCGCCGGCACAGGAGCGATGTGCACGAAACGATCGCCGGAGGAGGAACCTCGATGAGCGCTCGGAACAGGCAGTGGTTGCTCGCCAGCCGGCCCCGCGGCCCGGTGGAGGAGTCGAACTTCCGGCTCGCCGAGTCCGACGTGCCGGCGCCGCGCGACGGCGAGGTGCTCGTCCGCGTGCGCTTCCTCTCGCTCGACCCGTACATGCGCGGGCGCATGGACGAGGCGAAGTCGTACGCGCCGAGCCAGAAGCTCGGCGAGCCGATGGTCGGCGGCACGGTGGGCGAGGTCGTCGAATCGAGGAACCCGCGCTTCGCGAAGGGCGACCTCGTCGTGGGCATGGGCGGCTGGCAGGAGTGGTTCGCCTCGGACGGCAAGACCCTCACGAAGGTGCCGCGCGGGCTGCCGGAGTCGGTGTACCTCGGCGCGGTCGGAATGCCGGGGATCACCGCGTGGCACGGGCTCCTGCACATCGGCAAGCCGAAGGCGGGCGAGACCGTCGTCGTCTCGGCCGCGAGCGGCGCGGTCGGCAGCGTGGTCGGGCAGCTCGCGAAGCTGCGCGGCTGCCGCGCGGTGGGCGTCGCGGGCGGGCCGGCCAAGTGCGCCCACGTGGTGAACGACCTCGGGTTCGACGCGTGCGTCGACTACAAGGCGGATGGCTTCCGGGAGGCGTTCAAGGCGGCGGTGCCGAACGGCATCGACGTGGTGTTCGAGAACGTCGGCGGCCCGATCCTCGACGCGTCGCTCGCCCGCATGAACCCGTTCGGCCGCATCGCGGTCTGCGGGCTCATCGCCGGCTACGGGGGCGAGGACATCTCGCTGCGCAACGTGCGCTCGATCCTCGTGAACCGGCTCACGGTGCAGGGCTTCATCGTCTCGGACCACCTCGACCTGTGGCCCGAGGCGATGAAGGAGCTCGGCGCGGCCGTCGCGAGCGGGAAGATCAGGTTCCGCGAGACGATCGCGCAGGGCCTCGAGAGCGCGCCGCGGGCGTTCATCGGGCTGCTGCGCGGCGAGAACCTCGGGAAGCAGCTCGTGAAGGTCTCCGGCTGACGGCGGCGGCGGGGCGCCCCCTCACGCCGGCTCCTCCGCCGCTCCCTCGGCGGCGGACGTCCGGGCCGCGGCATCCACCATGG
>DASSQM010000261.1:0-3078 GCA_035702465.1 Anaeromyxobacter sp.
GGGCCGGCGGGACCGGCGGGACCGGCGGCGCCCGCGGCGCCCGCGGCGCCCGCGGGGCCCGCGGGACCGGCGGCGCCCGGCGCTCCGTTGCACACGAAGGCGATCTGGTCCGGGCACGCGCGGCGCCCGATGCCCTTCGCGTCCTTGGAGCGGGCCTCGCTGGTGATCTTCACGCCTCCGAACAGGCAGTGCGCGTCCCCCGTCGCGAGCGTCGTCAGCGTCACACTGTCCGTGCGGCAGCTCCTCGCCGGCTCGCCCCCGCGCGCCGAATCACTCGCCGTCGCAGCGACCAGAAGCATCGCCGCGGCCGCACCCCTCGCCGTGCAGTTCCCGGTCATGATGGCCTCCGTGGCCACGAGTGTACGGGGGCGACGGGACGGCGCTGCAAGCCTGCTGTGTCGGTATCCCGGCGCCGGCCGGGAGGCAGCGCGCCGTTGGTGCGCGTTGGTGCGCGCCGGTGGTGCCGTGTGTTTCTTCTTACCGCCCCAGCAGCCGTGGCAGGTCGCCGAAGACCGTCACCGCGAGGATGAGGCCCACGAGGACGAAGAACCCGATCATGTGGAAGACGTGCTCGACGCGCTCGTTCACCCTGCGCCGCGTGACGATCTCGTACCCCAGGAAGACGAGCCGGCCGCCGTCGAGGGCGGGGAAGGGCAGCAGGTTCAGGATCGCGAGGACCACCGAGATGGTCCACACGGTCCCGAGGAACGGCTCGGCGCCGTCGCGCGCCCCCTGCACGAGCTCGCGCGCGATCCCGATCGGACCCTCCACGCGCTGCTTCCGCTGGAACAGCGAGCCGAACGCGCGGAGCTGCGCCGCGGCGTTCTCGTTCGTTCCGCGGAAGGCCTGGACGAGCGCCTGGCCCGGACCCGTCCGCAGGAGGATGGTGTGCTGGCGGACCCCGACGCGGCCGACGCCGCCCTCGTCGCGCGGGGTGATCGGGACGGAGATTCGCTCGGCCCGCTCGCCCTCGCCGCGTACGACGTCGAGCACGGCGGGTCGGGCCGGGCGCCGCTGCAGCTCCGCGACGAGCTCCGCCCAGGTGGCGATCGGCTTCCCGTCGACCGCCGCGATCCGGTCGCCGGGCTTCAGCCCCGCAGCCTCGGCGGGCATCCCGGGCTGGAGCGCGCCGACGCGCGGCGCGGGATCCAGCGCCCGCAGCCCGAGCGTGGCGAGCAGCCCCCACGCCACGAGGATCGCGGCCGCGTAGTTCATGGCGGGCCCGGCCAGGATGACGAGGAAGCGGCGCCACGCCGGCTGGTTCGCGAAGAGCTTCGGGTCCGCGTTCTCCTTCGCCTCCCCCGGCGCCATGCCGGAGATCTTGACGTACCCGCCGAGCGGGAGCGCGGAGACGGCGAACTCGGTCTCGCCGCGGCGGAACGCGAGGAGCACGGGGCCGAAGCCGATGCTGAACCGCTCGACGCCCATGCCGAAGCGCCGCGCCGCGAGGAAGTGCCCCGCCTCGTGGATCACGATGAGCAGCGACACGGCGAGGACCGCGGCGACGATCGCGAGCGCGGTCGTCATCCGGCGCCGACCTCGCCGAACTCCTCGGCCTCGAACGCCTCGACCGCGACGTCGGGCTCCTGCCACGCGCCCGGCGGCAGCCCCGCCTTGAGGCACGTGTGCTTCAGGAACTCCTCCGCGGTCCACCCGTGCTCGACCGCGACCTTCGGGAGGAGCGTGCCCCGGTGGAACCCGCGCTTCACGATGAGGCCCTCGCGGCCGACGGCGACGGCTCGCGGGTCCGGCAGCGGGCGTGGCGCCCCGAGCGCGGAGACGGAGACCTCGAGCCCGGGCACGTCCGCCGCGCCGATCGCGCGGAAGCGCGGGTCCTCGGTCGCGGCGGCGACGGCCATCCGCGCCACGGTCGAGGCGAGGGAGCCCAGGGGCCGGAAGGTGCCGATGCAGCCGCGCAGATCGCCCGAGACGTACAGCGTCACGAACGCGCCGCGCTCCTCGCCGAGGGCCCCGCCGGAAGGCAGCGGGCGCTCCGGCGCGATGCCCAGGTGCGAGAGGATCGCGCCCCGGGCGATGCCGAGCAGCGCGGCGCGATCGGTGGCGGAGAGCGGCGTCATGGCCGGCGGCGCGCCCCGGTGAGGAGGAACGCCCTCGCGTCGCGCAGGATCTCGGCGTGGTCGAAGGCGATGGGGGACGGCAGCGCCGTCCACTCGAACGCGCGCGCCTCGGCCGCGTCGTCGGCGCCGGCCGGATCGCCGCCGGCTCGCCCCAGGAACACCGCGGAGAGGGTGTGCCGGCGCGCGTCGCGGCGCGGGTCGGAGTACACGTAGAGGAGATCCGTCAGCGCGACGTCGAGGCCGGTCTCCTCCTTCGCCTCGCGGACCGCCGCCGCCTCGAGCGTCTCGCCCTCGTCGACGAAGCCGCCGGGGAGGGCCCAGCCCGGCGGTGGATTCCTCCGCCGGACGAGCACCACGCGGTCGCCCGGGAGGGCGATGACCACATCCACCGTCGGAGAAGGGCCGCGGGGCTGCATGGCAGGGAGAGGTAGCGCACCGCCGGGGCGCGGGTCAACGCGGAGCGACGATGAGCGGCGACTCGGGCGCCGGCGGCGCGGGCGCCGGGCCGGGCGCGGACGGTCCGGTGGGAGGGAACGCCTTCTCGACGAGGAGCCGCGCGAAGGGGATCGCCCCGGCGGGCGTCCCGGCGGCGAGCGCACGCGCTGCGGCCGCGGCGGCGCGGGCGTGCGCCGCGTCCCCGCGCGCCTCCAGGTGCGCGGCGACCGCGAAGAGCCGCGGCGACAGGCGCGCGCGGCGGGGCGCGTCGAAGTACGCCTCGACCGCGTCCGCCACGACGCGCGCGAGCTGCTCGTTGCGCTGCCGCTCGTCGATGTACAGCGGCGAGACGAGCACCTCGTCGATCTTCGCCGCGACGCCGCGCAGGAACTCCTCCTCGGCGATCCACCCCTTGAGGAGCGGCAGGTCGTGCAGCTTCGCCGACGCGGCGAGCGCGTCCCGCTCGTCGTCGGGCGAGAGCGGCGGGAGCGCCGCCGCCGGGTCCTCGAGCGCCGGCGCCGGCCCGAGGTGCGCGAGGAACCGATCGACGACGTCGGGCGCGGGC
>DASSQM010000262.1:0-2434 GCA_035702465.1 Anaeromyxobacter sp.
CGAGCGGACGCGTGACGCTGCCCGCGGCCCACGTCGTCTCCACGGTGCCGGTCGGCGTCCTCGTCTCCGCCCTCTCTCCTCCGCTCGGCGGGGAGGCGGCGGCCGCCGCCGCGCGGCTGCGCCACCGCGCCTTCCTGGTGGTCGCGCTCGTGCTCGAGGGCCCCGATCCGTTCCCGGACAACTGGCTGTACCTGCACGACCCGTCGATCCGCGCGGGGCGGGTGCAGAACTTCCGGTCGTGGAGCCCGGACCTCGTGCCGGATCCCGGCCGCTCCTGCCTCGGGATGGAGTACTTCTGCTCGGAGGGCGACGAGCTCTGGGCCACCGCGGACGAGCGGCTCGTGGAGATCGCGAGCCGGGATCTCGCCGCGCTGGGCCTCGGCGTCCGGCCGCGCGTCGTCGAGGGCCACGTGGTCCGCGTGCGCGACGCCTACCCGGTCTACGACGACGGCTGGACCGCGCGCCTCGAGACGGTCCGCGCGGCGCTCGCCGGCGTCCGGAACCTGCACCTCGCCGGGCGCGGCGGCATGCACCGGTACAACAACATGGATCACTCGATGCTCACCGGCCTGCTCGCCGCCCGGAACGTGCTCGGCGGCGCGCACGACCTCTGGTCGGTGAACGCGGACGAGGACTACCTCGAGGCCGGCTCCGCCTCGCCCTAGGAGAAGTAGGCCGCGTGCAGGGAGCGGATGAAGAACGGCAGGATCAGGAGCGCGAGGATGAAGATGGCGAAGCTCGCGACCGCGAGCCACGCCGTCGAGCGCGGGCCGAGCTTGAAGAACAGCCGCACGTGCAGGAAGGATCCGTACGTGATCCACGACACGAGCGCCCAGGTCTCGATGGGATCCCAGCCCCAGTAGCGCCCCCACGACTGGTTCCCCCAGATCGCGCCGGCGGCGATGGTCACCGACCAGAAGATGAACCCGAACCCGATGGCGCGGACGGTGAGCGCGTCGAGCGCGGGCGTGGCGGGCGCGCGCGCCACCCACGCCGGCGCCTTCTCGCGGCCGCGCAGGAGCACGAGCACCGCGCAGGCGAGCGACACGAGGAACGCCGCCGCCGAGACCTTCGCGAAGATGATGTGGAACGTGAGCCAGATCGATCGCAGCGTGGGCGGCAGCTCGCGCGACTCGGGGTTCGAGAACAGGCCGAACGCCATCGCCAGGATCGCGAGCGGCAGCGCCACGACGCCGAGCGCCGCGAGGCCCTTCCTGCGCCCCACCACGATCACCACCGCGAGCACCGCGACCCACGCGTTCGAGGAGAGGACCTCGTACTTGAGCATGTACGGGCCGTGCCCGACCGCGACCCAGCGGATGGCGATGGCGACCGCGTGGGGCACGAGCCCCGCCGTCGCGACCCCGAGCGCCCAGCGCAGGGCGCGCGGGCGCCCGAACACGACGGAGAAGGTGAGCAGGACCGCGGCGGCGATGTAGCACCCCACCCCCGTCCAGAGCAGCGCGACCTCGGCGGCGTAGCGGCTCACCAGGCGCCTCCGGAGGCGCCCTTCGCCCTGGCGTCGGGGGCGGCCGGCTTCTTCGCGTCCGCGGGCGGAGGGGCGGCCTTCCCCGCTTCCTTGCCCGGAGCGGCGGCCTTCTCCTCCTCCTCCTTCGGCGGCAGCCCGTGCGCCGTGCGCTGGTCGAGCACGATCGGCGCCGGCCTCCGGCCGACCTTCGGCTCGCCCACGAACTCGAGCTGGTCGACCTTCAGGGCCCCGCCGTCGCGCACGAGGCGGTACCGCACCTGGTACTCGTCCGTCGACTCCTCGCCGACCTGCGCGCCGCTGCCGATGGCGCGGTCGCGGTAGTGCCAGCGCTCCCGCGTGTCGACGTACGCCGCCCCGTCGCGCCGCTCGATGCGGACGAACCCGAGCTCGAGCAGCTCCGCGTCGAGCACCACGCCGGTGTCGCGCTTCACGCCGATGAGGCCGACGAGCTTGCGCGCCTCGTTCTCCGTCACGAGGCGGTCGACGAGCTCCTCGTCGGAGGCGCGGTACGCCTGCACGAGCTTCTCGAGGTACGCCTTCACGAGCGCGCGGCTCTCCTCGTCGGAGGGGCCGCTCGGCCTGCACGCGCCGAGCGCCAGGAGCGCGGCGGCGACGACGGGAAAACTCCTCCTCATCCGATCCACTCCTTGCAGAGCGCGTCGAAGCGCTCCCCGTACAGCGGCGCGAAGCGCTGGGGGCGCAGCGCGACCACCACCCGGTCGCCCTCGACGAACACGCCCGAGTCCACGCGGACCACACCGAACATGAGCGAGGCCCCCACGATCGCGACCGCCACGCCGGCGAAGAAGAGCGGCCAGGTGGGATCCCGGCTGCCGCGGAGCTGGACCCAGTACGGCAGGCCCGCGAGGGCGAGCGTCTCGCCCTCGCCGATGGCGGCCTCGGCGCCGGGCACCAGCTCCGCCACGCCGAGGAGCGTCCGCCCGC
>DASSQM010000263.1:0-5559 GCA_035702465.1 Anaeromyxobacter sp.
GGACATCTACGGCATGTCTCCGGAGGAGCTGAAGGAGATCCCGAAGATGCCGGGCTCGCTCGACGAGGCGCTCGAGTGCCTCCGCAGGGACCACAAGTTCCTGCTGAAGGGCGACGTCTTCACCGAGGACGTCATCGAGACGTGGATCCAGTACAAGTACGACAAGGAGGTCAATCCGGTCCGGATGCGGCCTTCGCCGATGGAGTACGCGCTGTACTTCGACATTTAGTACCGCTGTCGTCGCAACACGCTGTGCACGGGACGGCCGCCCTCCGGGGCGGCCGTTTTTTTCGCGCGGGTGGCGGGATCTCGGCGCCGATGCTAGAGGAACCGCTCCGTGAGACGCCTCCGCGAGAGCGTGTCCGCCGCCGTCGGCGGGCTCCCGCCCGTCCTGTGGACGCTCGTCGTGGGCGTGTTCGTGAACCGCCTCGCGAGCTTCGTCGTCACCTTCCTCGCCATCTACCTCGTGCGGGAGCGCGGGCTGCCGGCGAACGAGGCGGGGCGCGTCGTCGCGCTGTACGGCGTCGGCATCCTCGTGGCGGGGCCGCTGGGCGGCACGCTCGCGGACGCGATCGGGCGGCGCACCACCATGCTCCTCTCCTTCGGGCTCGGCGCGCTCTCCACCGGCGCGATCGGCTTCGTCCGCGCGCCGGCGGCGCTCGCCGCGCTCACGTTCCTCTCCGCCCTCACGAGCGAGATGTACCGGCCCGCCATGTCCGCCGTCGTCGCGGACGTGGTGCCGCCGCAGGACCGCGCGCGGGCGTGGGGCCTCACCTACTGGGCCGTGAACCTCGGGTGGACGTTCGGCCTCGCCCTCGGCGGGCTCATCGCGTCGCGGAGCTTCACCGCCCTGTTCCTCGCCGACGCCGCGACCACGCTCCTCTTCGCGGGCATCGTGGCGCGCGGCGTGCCGGAGACGCGCCCTCCCGGCCTCCACGCCCACTCGCCGCTGGCCGGCCTCGCGCGCGTCTTCGCCGACGGCCCGTTCGTCGCGTTCCTGCTCCTGAACCTCGCCTCGCTCGTGGTGTTCGTGCAGTTCCAGCTCGCCGCGCCGGTCGACATGACCGCGAAGGGGATCGCGCCGGGCGCCTTCGCGCTGCTCCTCTCCATGAACGGGCTCGGCGTCGTCGTGCTGCAGCCGCTCCTCGGGCCGGCGCTGTCCCGCCTCGACGGCGCGCGGCTCCTCGCCGCGTCGTCGCTCTTCATCGGCGCGGGCTACGGCGTGAACGCCCTCGCGGCGTGGCTCCCTGCGCTCCCCGTGTACGCGGTGGGCGTCGCGCTGTGGACCGTGGGCGAGGTCACCGGGTTCCCGACCGGCGCCGCCATCGTGGCGAACCTCGCGCCCGTGCACCTGCGCGGCCGCTACCAGGGCGTGTACGCGATGTCCGGCGGCGTCGCGTTCGCGGTCGGCCCGGTGCTCGGCGGAGAGGTGCTGACGCGCCTCGGGGCGCGTGCGCTGTGGGTCGGGTGCTTCGTCCTCTGCGCGGTCGTCGCGGCGGGGCACGTGCTCACGGCGGGACCGCGGCGGCGGCGGCTCGCGGAGACCGCCGGGATCCCGCCGGAGGCCGTACCCCCGGCAGCCTGACCGTTCCGTTTACGGCCCTTCCGGCACCCGCGCGCGGCGAGCGTGGCCACCATGGTCGGTGAGAGAGGACGGGGCGCCATGAAGGAGCCGAGGAGCGGGACGGTCGGGCTCGCCGACGAGCTCGCGCGCGAGCGGCAGCTCCTCGTGAACGGCCCGGGGCGCTCGCCGCCGTACGCACGGGCGCTCGAGCTCCTGCCGTCGGTCCTCGCGGGGCCCGCGGGGCGCCTCGTGGAGGCGGCCTGGCGCCAGCGGCGCTTCTTCGCCTGGTACGAGCGGCCCCTCCTCCTGCTCGCCGCGCTGCGGAACGACGCGCTCGCCGAGGGGGAGGCACACCCGCTCTGGGCCGCGTTCGCGTCGCCGGATCCGTCCGCGGACGCCGTCACGGCGGACGCGCTGCGCGCGGCGCTCGACGGCTCGCGCGAGCGCGTGCTCGACGCGCTCGCCCACCGCGCGGTCCAGACCAACGAGACGTCGCGCGCGGTGGCGTGGCTCTGGCCCGCGGCCCTGGCCGGCGCGTCCGGCGGGGCGCGCCCCGTCGCGCTCGCCGACGTCGGCGCGAGCGCGGGCCTCAACCTCGTGGCGGACGGCCTCCCGCCGATCTGGACCGACGAGGACGGCGCGCCGCTCGACGTCGCCCAGCGCGTGCAGGCGTGGTCGCGCCTCGGGCTCGACGAGTCGCCGCTCGACGTGGGCCGCGCGGAGGACGCGCGCTGGCTCCGGGCGTGCGTGTGGCCGGGGGAGCGCGAGCGCGAGGAGCGGCTCCTCCTCGCCATCGAGGCGTTCCGCGCCGCGCGCATCCGGCCGGACGCGCCCGTGCTCGTTCCCATCGGCGCCACGAACGTCCCCGCGCGGCTCGGCCTCCTCTCCGCCGCGGACGCGGGCGCGCTCGTGATCGCGTACCAGACCGTGCTGCGCGACTACCTCGCGCCCGAGGAGCACGCCGAGTACGCGCACGGCATGCGGGCGTGGCTCGCCACCCGTCCGCCCGGGCAAGCGCTGTGGATCGAGATGGAGTTCCTCGAGCGCGGGGACCTGCCGGCGGTGATCCTCGCCCACGTGCGCGCTCCGGGCGGCGCGCTGCGCTCGCTCGCGCTCGGCCGCTGCGGCTCGCACCCGCGCAGCGTGCAGCGGTCGCGCGACGCCGAGGCGGAGCTGCGCGAGCTGCTCGCGGCCTCGTCGCACGCCGCCGCGGGCGCCTGAGGCCGCGGAGGAGCGCCCTTCAGTCCTTGACGAACGGCCCGACCGGGCTCGCGCCCTTCGTCTGCTGGGTCCAGCGGTGGAACGCGCCCATCTGCACGTCGACGGCCGCCGCAGCGCCCGCGGCCGCGGACCCGGGCGCCGCGCCGCGCACCTGGCAGATGCAGCCGTCCGAGTACTCGCCCATCTTCACCATGCCGACGAGCTCCATGCCCCACCCCTCGCAGGCGCTCCTGCACCCGGCGGGACCGTTCTTCACCTTCGCCGCGCCGGTGAACTGGGCGAAGCACCCGCCCAGGCAGGCCGCCGCGAGCACCGCGAGCACCGCTCTCGTCATGACGCCTCCTTCCGCGCCTGGCGAGTAGCTCGCCGCGGCCGCGCGCGCTACGTAGCTCCCCGATGCGCACCGCGCTCGAGGCGCCGCCGGCGGAGGGCCGCGCCGCCCCGGCGCCGCTCCGCACCGCCGCGCTCGCGGGCGGCGCGCTCGTCTGCTTCGCCGCGAACTCGCTCCTCTGCCGCGCGGCGCTCGGGCGCGGCCTCTCCGATCCCGCCACGTTCGCGGCCGTTCGGCTCGCCTCCGGCGCCGCCGCCGTGGCGCTCCCCGTCCTCGCCGCGCGGAGGGCGCCGCCCTCCGGCGGGAGCTGGGGCTCGGCGCTCGTGCTCTTCGCGTACGCGGTGACGTTCTCGCTCGCGTACGTCCGGATCGGCGCCGGCGTCGGCGCGCTGGTCCTCTTCGCGGCCGTGCAGGCGACGATGGTCGGGTGGGGCGTCGCGAGCGGCGCGCGGCTCGGCCCCGTGCAGTGGGCCGGCGTCGCCCTCGCCACGGGCGGCCTCGCGTGGCTCACGCTGCCCGGCGCGGAGGCGCCCGACGGCGCGGGCGCCGTGCTCATGGCGCTCGCCGGGGTCGCGTGGGGCGTCTACTCGGTGCGGGGCCGCAACACGACCGATCCGCTCTCGACGACCGCGGACAACCTCGTGCGCACCGCGCCGCTCGGTCTCCTGTTCCTCGCGGCGGGCGCGCCCGCGGCGCACGCGACGCCGGCCGGCATCGCGCTCGCCGTCGTCTCGGGCGCGGTCGCGACGGGCGGCGGGTACGCGCTGTGGTACGCGGCGCTCCCGGCGCTCGGCGCCTCGCGGGCGGGCACGCTGCAGCTGTCGGTCCCGGTCATCGCCGGGGTGGGCGCGGTCGTCCTCCTCGGCGAGCCGGTCACGCACCGGCTGTGGGGGGCCGGCGCCGCGATCCTCTGCGGCGTCGCGCTCGCGGTGACGCGGCGCCGCTAGCGTCACCCGCGGATCGCCCGGACGAGCGAGGCGGCGCCGAACGCGAAGAAGAGCGCGGCCGCCGCGATCCGCACCCAGCGCATCTTCACGCGCTCGGCGAGCCTGTCGCCGAGGAGCACCGCGAGGCCGTCGGACGCCAGCATGCCGAGCGTGGTGCCGGCGGTGACGAGCACGACGGAGTGGTAGCGCGCGGCGAGCGCCACCGTCGCGAGCTGGGTCTTGTCGCCCATCTCCGCCAGGAAGAAGAGGACCGTGGTGGTGAGGTACGGGCCGTAGCGGTCCTGCCGCTTCTTCTCCTCGAGCGTGTCCGGCCGCAGCGTCCACAGTCCGAACCCGACGAACATCGCGGCGAGCACGAGGGCGAGGACGCGCTCCGGCACGTGCTCGGAGACGAGGTCGCCCACGCCGGAGGCGAGCCCGTGGTTCAGGACCGTCGCGGTGAGGATCCCCGCCATGATCGGCCACGGCCTGCGGTAGCGGGCCGCGAGGGAGAAGGCGAGGAGCTGCGTCTTGTCCCCCATCTCGCTCAGGGCGACGAGGAGGAACGAGCTTGCGATGGCTTCCAAGGGTGAACGCTCTCCGGGGCGAAGGGCCCGGCAGTCTACTCGCCCAGGTACGCCTTGCGCACCTCCGGAGATGCGAGGAGCTCCTTGCCGGTGCCCCGCATCACCACCGCGCCGGTCTCGAGGACGTAGGCGCGGTGGGCGAGCTGGAGCGCCTTGTGCGCGTTCTGCTCGACGAGGAGGAGCGACACCCCGCCTTCGTTCACCTCGCGCAGCACCGCGAAGATCCGCTCCACCACCTGCGGCGCGAGCCCGAGCGACGGCTCGTCGAGGAGCATGAGCTTCGGGCGGCTCATGAGCGCGCGCGCCACCGCGAGCATCTGCTGCTCGCCGCCGGAGAGCGTGCCCGCGACCTGCGTGCGGCGCTCGGCGAGGATGGGGAAGAGCGCGAACGCGCGCTCCAGGTCGGCGGAGACGCCCGCCCTGTCCGTGCGGAGGTACGCGCCGAGGTCGAGGTTCTCCTTCACCGTGAGGTTCAGGAAGATCCCGCGCCCCTCCGGCGCGTGGGCCATGCCGCGCGCGACGAGCCGGTGCGACGGGAGGTGCGTCACCTCCTCGCCCTCGAAGCGGACCGCGCCACCCGACGGCCGGAGCATCTTCGAGATGGCGCGCAGCGTGGTCGTCTTCCCCGCGCCGTTCGCGCCGATGAGCGCCACGACCTGTCCCGCCGGCACCTCGAGCGAGATCCCGCGCAGCGCCTCGATGGCGCCGTAGTGCACGCGCAGATCGCTGACCTCGAGGATCGCGGTCACGGCTTCGGCCCCTCGGCCCGTCCGGACGCCGGAGACGAGGGAGCGGCGTCCGCCGAGGGCGGCACCTGGATGTGCTTCTCCTCGAGGTACGCGTCGCCGAGGTACGCCTCGATCACCTTCGGGTTCCGCCGGATCTGCTCCGGCCTGCCCTCGGCGATGGTCACGCCGTGGTCGAGGACGA
>DASSQM010000264.1:0-4425 GCA_035702465.1 Anaeromyxobacter sp.
TCGAGGTGAGGCTGCCCGCGGTGGTCACGACGGACCTCCGCCTCAACAAGCCGCGCTTCGCGTCGCTCCCCGGCATCATGAAGGCGAAGAAGAAGCCGGTGCAGGAGCTGGCGGCGGCGTCGCTCGGCGTGGACCTGGCGCCGAAGGTGGTGGTGAAGAAGCTCGAGGAGCCCCCGAAGCGGAAGGGCGGCGTCAAGGTCGCCGACGTCGACGAGCTCTGGAAGAAGCTCCACGAGGAGGCGAAGGTCCTGTAGGGCCCGGGAGAGAGAACATGTCCAACGTCCTCATCGTCGCAGAGCAGGCCCAGGGCCACCTCCGCAAGGCCACCCTCCACGCGCTCGCCGCCGGACGCGAGATCGCGAAGCGCACCGGCGGCAAGGTGCACGTGGCGCTCCTCGGGAAGGGCGTCGCGGCGCTCGCCGAGGAGCTCGCCGCGTACGGCGCCGACGTCCACGTCGCCGACGCCCCCGTGCTCGAGCACCCGCTCGCGGAGTCCTACGGGCCGGTCGTCGCGGAGATCGCGAAGGCCGCGGGCGCGACCTACGTCGGGGCGTCGGCGACCGCGTTCGGCAAGGACCTCCTGCCGCGCGTCGCGGCGCGGCTCGGCGCAGGGATGGCGACCGAAATCCTCGGCTTCGGCGGGAGCGGCGCCGCGGTGACGTTCCGCCGGCCCATGTGGGCGGGCAACGTGCTCGCCGAGGTCGAGATCGCGACGCCGGTGAAGGTCTTCACGGTGCGCGCCACCGAGTTCGCCGCGGCCGCGAAGGAGGGCAAGGGCGCCGTCTCGGCCGCGCAGGTCTCGGTCGACGCGGGCGCGCTCAAGACGCGCTACGCCGGGTTCAAGGAGGTGAAGAGCGCGCGTCCCGAGCTCACCGAGGCGCGCGTGATCGTCTCCGGAGGCCGCGGCACGAAGGGGGACTTCAAGCCCGTCGAGGCGCTCGCGGACGAGATGGGCGCCGCCGTCGGCGCGACGCGCGCCGCCGTCGACGCGGGCTGGGTGCCGAACGACCTCCAGGTGGGCCAGACCGGCAAGGTCGTCGCGCCGGAGCTGTACGTCGCCGCCGGGATCTCCGGCGCCATCCAGCACCTCGCGGGCATGAAGGGGTCGAAGGTCATCGTGGCCGTGAACAAGGACCCCGAGGCTCCCATCTTCCAGGTCGCGGACTACGGGCTCGTGGGCGATCTGTTCAAGGTCCTGCCGGAGCTGCAGGCGAAGGTGAAGGCGAGCAAGTGAGGGCGGCAGGCGGCACGACGTGACGGAATCCGACCTCGCCGACCTCGGGATCCACCGCATCCCCGTCCCCGTCCCGTTCCCCCAGGCCGGCGGGCCCGTGAACGTCTACGCCATCGAGGAGAAGGGCGGCGGGCTCCTCCTGTGGGACTCCGGCCTCGGCTCGGCGGAGGGCCACGCCGCGCTCGAGGAGGGCTTCCGGCGCCTCGGGCGCAGGTTCGACGAGGTCGAGCGCATCGTCATCTCGCACGCGCACGTCGATCACTACGGCGGCGCGCGGTTCGTCGAGGAGCGGCGCGGCTCCGACGTACCGGCGTACGCGCACCCGGCCGACGCGCCGAAGATGGCGGAGGGCGGGCCGCGCTGGCGGGACCGGATGCCGCTCGTCGGCGCCTACCTCGCGCGGCTCGGCGTCCCCATGGACGTCCTCCTCGCCATCGGCGAGCAGGGCCGGCGCAGCCACTCGCTCGCGCGCCGCGTGCGCGAGATCCGCCCCATCGGCGACGGCGAGGTCGTCGAGGCGCGGCACGTCACGCTCCGCGTCGTGCACATGCCCGGGCACACGCCGGGCCTCCTCTGCCTGCACGACGAGGCGCACCGGCTCTTCCTGTCGGCGGACCACCTCCTCGAGAAGGTCTCGCCGAACCCCATCATCGAGCTCGGGCCGAACGGCGAGGAGGGGTTCTTCCGGCCGCTCCTCTCGTACGTGGAGAGCGTCGGGCGCATGCGGGCCCTGGACCTCGACCTCGTGCTCCCCGGCCACGGGCCGCCGTTCTCGGGCCACCGCGAGGTCATCGACCGGCTCGTCGCGTTCTACGGGAAGCGACAGGACCGCATCCGCGCGCTCCTCGCCGAGCGACCGCGGACCGCGTGGGAGGTCTCTCTCGCGCTCTTCCCCGCGGCGCGGCCGAGCGACGCGTTCCTCACCGTCTCCGAGACCATCGCCAATCTGGAAATGCTCGAGGACCGCGGCGAGGCGAGGCGCGAGCTCGTGGACGGCGTCTACCGGTTCGGCTAGGAGTCGCGGGACCGCCGCGGCTCGCACATGGCCGACCTCGCCCTGCTCATCCTCACGCTGTTCTGGGGCACCACCTTCTCGCTCGTGAAGGAGGCGCTGCAGGACGCGTCCGTCGGCGTGTTCCTCGCGATGCGCTTCGGGCTGGCCGCGCTCGTCATCGCCGCGATCTGCGCCGTCCGCGGCGACCGACTCGATCGGAGGCTGCTCCGCCACGGCGGCATCCTCGGCCTCGCGATGCTGTCGGGCTTCTGGCTCCAGACGCTCGGGCTCCGCTACACGACGCCGGCGCGCTCGGGCTTCATCACCGGCCTCTCGGTGCTCGTCGTGCCGTTCATCGCGCGGTTCGCGATGGGGCGGCGGGTGCGGGCCGCGAGCTGGGCGGGCGTCGCGCTCGCGGTGGCGGGGCTCCTCGTCCTCACGCGGCCCTTCGGCGAGGCGGCGACGCCGGGCGTCCGCCTCGGCGACCTGCTCACGTTCGGCTGCGCCCTCGCGTTCGCGTTCCAGATCATCTTCACGGCGGAGTGGTCGCCGCGGCACGCGCTCGCGCCGTTCGTGGGGACGCAGGTCGCGGTGACGCTGCTCGGGGCGCTCGCCTCCATCGCCGTCGAGGGGCCGCGCCTCGACCCCGCCTCGCCGGCGCGCTTCGCGGGCGTGGTGGCGTTCACGGGCGTCGCCATGACGGCGGGGGCGTTCTTCGTCATGAACTGGGGCCAGCGGCACACGACCGCCGTGCGCGCCGCGCTCATCTTCTCGCTCGAGCCCGTGACCGCCGCGCTCTTCAGCGCGTGGTACTGGAAGGAGCCGCTCGGGCCCTTCGAGCTCGGCGGGGGCGGGCTCATCGTGCTCGGGGTGGTGCTGGGCGAGGTGGGCGGGGCGCTCGAGGCGAGGGCGCCGGCGCCTGCGCCGCCGGCTTAGACTTACCCCGACCCTGATGCGCCGCCTCGCGCTCGCCTCCTTCGCCCTCGCCCTCGCGTCCTGCCGAGTCGTGGGGCCGCGTGCGCCGGAGCCGGCGAAGACGCCGGAGCGCGCGCTCGAGGAGCTTTCGCCGGACGCGTTCCCTGCGTTCGCGGACGACCTCGACTACGCCGGGCTGGAGGACGCGCTGGGGCGCTCGGCGGCGTATCTCGCCCGCCTCGCGGCGGCGGACCCCGGGCGGACGCTCGCGTTCGGGAAGGAGCGCGTGCCCATCCAGAAGGTGCAGGCGACGCTCGCCCGCTTCCGCGACCTCGCGCTCGCCCGGCCCTCCGCGGCCGCGCTCCAGGAGGCGTTCCGGCGGGAGTTCCGCGTCTTCCGCTCCGCCGGCGACGGCGCGGGGAAGATGCTCGTCACGGGCTACTACCTGCCGGAGATGCGCGGGTCGATGGTCCGCGACGCCGAGCACCCGGTCGCGCTCCACCGCGCGCCGGACGACCTCGTCGTGGTGCGCGGGAAGGACTTCCCGCAGCTCGACGGCGACCTCGTCGGGAGGGTCGAGGGCGGCAGGCTCGTCCCGTACCCGACCCGCGCGGAGATCGCGGGCGGCGCGCTCGACGGCAAGGGCGCGGAGCTCTGCTTCGTCGACTCCGCCGTGGACGCCTTCTTCGTGGAGATCCAGGGCAGCGGCGTGGTGCGCTTCCCGGACGGCACGTCGCGCGTCGTGACGTTCGCGGGCAAGAACGGCCACCGCTACGCCGCCATCGGCGCCGAGCTCGTCCGGCGCGGCGCGCTCGCGAAGGACGACGTCTCCATGCAGTCCATCCGCGCGTGGCTCGCCGCGAACCCGGGCGAGGCCCCCGGCCTCCTCGCCCGGAACCCCTCGTACGTCTTCTTCCGCTTCGCCGACGCCCCGACCGGCTCGCTCGGCGTCCCGGTGACGCCGGACCGCACCATCGCCGCGGATGCGCGCGTCTTCCCGAAGGGCGCGCTGGCGTTCCTCGAGTCGGAGCGGCCGGTCGACGCGGCGGGCGCCGCGATGCGGCCGTTCTCCCGCTTCGTCCTCGACCAGGACGCGGGCGGCGCGGTGCGGACGAGCGGGCACGTCGACCTCTACCTCGGGAGCGGCGCCTACGCCGAGAACGCCGCCGGGCGGATGAAGCAGCAGGGGCGGCTCTACTACCTGCTGCTGCGCTGAGCGGCGCCCCCGCGGCGCCCGCCCGGCCGGCCGGGCCCCCGCCCCCCTGTCGGCCCCCCGGGGTAC
>DASSQM010000265.1:0-4322 GCA_035702465.1 Anaeromyxobacter sp.
GGACCTCGCCATCGTGAAGGCGCAGAAGGGCGACCGCCACGGGAACCTCGTGTTCGCGAAGACCGCGCGCAACTTCAACCCGCTGTGCGCGAAGGCGGCGAAGCTCGCGATCGCAGAGGTGGAGGAGCTCGTCGAGCCCGGAGAGCTCCGTCCCGACGAGATCCACCTGCCCGGCGTATACGTCGATCGCGTGGTGAAGGGGGAGCGCTACGACAAGCCGATCGAGGTCGCGACCGTCGCCGGCGGCGCCGCGGGGCCGAAGTCGGGCGAGCGGCGCGAGTGGATCGCGCGGCGGATCGCCCGCGAGCTGCGGGACGGCGACTACGTCAACCTCGGCATCGGCATCCCGACGCTCATCGCGAACCTCGTCCCGCCGGACATCCACGTCACCATCCACTCGGAGAACGGGCTCCTGGGCATGGGTCCGTTCCCGGAGCGGAAGGACCTCGATCCGGATCTCATCAACGCCGGGAAGCAGACCGTCACCGCCGTCGCCGGCGCGAGCTTCTTCGACTCCGCCGAGTCGTTCGCGATGGTGCGCGGCGGCCACATCGACGTGTCGGTCCTCGGCGCGATGCAGGTGAGCCGCACCGGCGACGTCGCGAACTGGGTCGTGCCGGGCGCGCTCGTGAAGGGGCCGGGCGGCGCGATGGACCTCGTCTACGGGGCGAAGAAGCTCGTCGTCGCGATGGAGCACACGACGCGGGAGGGCGCCCCGAAGATCGTGGAGGCCTGCACGCTGCCGCTCACCGGCACGCGATGCGTCGACCTCCTCGTCACCGACCTCGCGGTCTTCGACGTGCACG
Organism: Anaeromyxobacter sp.; assembly: GCA_035702465.1. GTDB lineage: Bacteria > Myxococcota > Myxococcia > Myxococcales > Anaeromyxobacteraceae > Anaeromyxobacter. The sequence continues at coordinate 807 of DASSQM010000265.1, forward strand.
CGGGGAAGGGGCTGACGCTCGTCGAGCTGTCGCCCTACACGCGCTCGCTCGAGGACGTGCGGGCGGCGACGGGGTGCCCGTTCGCGATCGCGTCCGGCGTGCGGCGGCCCGAGGCGGTCCCATGCTGAGCAGGATCCACCACCTCGGGATCGCCGTGCGCTCGCTCGACGAGGCGATCCCGTTCTATCGCGACGCGCTGGGGCTCGCGCTCCAGGGCACCGACGAGGTGCCCGAGTACGCCGTGCGCATCGCCTTCCTAAGAATCGGCGAGTCCCGGATCGAGCTCCTCGAGCCGACCTCCGGCGAGGGCATGATCGCGGACTTCCTCGCCTCGCGCGGCCCCGGCCTCCACCACGTGGCGTACGAGGTGGAGGACCTCGAGGCGGCCATCCGGAGCTGCGAGGCGCGCGGCGTGCGAATGATCGACCGGGCGCCGCGCCCCGGGGCGCACGGCGCGCGCGTCGCGTTCGTGCATCCCGAGAGCAGCCACTCCGCCGTCACGGAGCTGTGCCAGGTCCGGCGCGGGCGAAGGGAGCGCGCGTGAGCCCGGTCCACATCGTCGGCGCCTACAACACGAGGTTCGGCGCGCTCGTCCGGCGGGATCGGCAGACCGGCGAGGTCGCCGACGTCACGTCGCTCTACGACCTCCTCGTGGAGGCGGGGAGGGGAGCGCTCGCGGACGCGGGCGTCGAGGCGCGGGACGTGGACGGCGTGTGGGTGGGCTCCTGCGCGCCGGGCCTCCTCGCGAACCAGGAACACCTCGCGTCGTTCGCGACCGAGATCGATCCGGGGGGGCTCCGGCTCAAGTCGATGACGCGCTGCGAGGCGGCGTGCGCGTCCGGGACGGTGGCGCTCTACGACGCGCTCTACGCGATCGAGGCAGGCCGCGCGCGCGTCGCGCTCGTCGTGGGCGTGGAGAAGATGAACCTCCTCCCGACGAGCGGCGTGACGCACGCGCTCGCCACCTGCTCGTACTGGCCGGAGGAGGGCGCGCGCAACGTGACGTTCCCGGAGCTGTTCGCCGCCTACGCGGACGGGTACCGGGCCCGCCACGGCCTGGGCCCGGAGCAGCTCGCGCGCATGCTCGCGGCCGTCTCGGCGCTCGCGTACGTGAACGGCGTCGACAACCCGCTCGCGCACTTCGGGAAGGACGGCCCGAGCGATCGGCTCGCGCTCTTCGACGCGGACGCGATCCTCTCCCTCCCGCCCGCGAAGAACCCCGTGATCGCGGCGCCGCTCCGGCTCCACGACTGCTCGCTCGTCACCGACGGCGCGGCCGCGGTCGTCCTCGCGCGGAGCGGCGAGGCGGCGGCGCGGACGGCGCGGCGGGCGGTGCGGATCGCGGGGATCGGGCACGTCAACGAGCGCCTTCCCCTCTCGGCGCGGCAGGGGATGCACGAGCTCGCCGCCGCGAAGGAGGCGGCGCGTCGCGCCTTCGCCGAGGCGAGGATCGGGATCGGCGACGTCGACCTCGCGGAGGTGCACGACTGCTTCACCATCGCGCAGCTCCTCTGCACGGAGGCACTCGGCCTCTCGCGCGACGGGCGAGCCGGATTCGACTACCTGGACGGCCGGTTCGGGCGGGACGATCGTTGCCCGGTGAACCTCTCGGGCGGCCTCAAGGCGAAGGGCCACCCGGTCGGCGCGACCGGGGTCTCGATGCACGCGCTCCTCTACAAGCAGCTCGTCGGCGAACCCATCGGCGCGGCTCCGGCCCGCGCACGCCCCGAGATCGGCGTCGCGCTCAACATCGGCGGCGCGGGCGTCACGAACTGCGTGAGCGTGCTGAGCCGGGCGGCGTGAGTCACCGGGCGGGCCGCGGCTCTCGCGCGCCGCCGCGCACGGAGAGGACCTCGTCCGAGAGCCCGAGCGCGCGGATCTTCGCGTAGAGGGTGCTCTTCGCGATCCCGAGCTTCCGCGCCGCGGCCGTGAGGTTCCCGTCCTCGCCGCGGACGGCGGCCCGGATCGCCTCCGCCTCGGCGTCGCGTAGGCCGCCCGGGCGCGAGGCGACGCGCTCCTCGTGATGCTCCGCCGAGCGCGGCGATCCCGCTCCGCGGATCTCCTCGGGGAGGTCGGCCCAGGCGACCGCCGCGTCCATCGTGACGAGGCCGATCGACTCCATGACGTTGCGCAGCTCGCGCACGTTGCCGGGCCAGCGGTACGTCCGGAGCGCCGCGCGCGCCTCGGGGGTGAGGTCGTTCGGGCCGGTGCGCCGTTGCTCCGCGAACGACCGGAGGTAGTGCTCGGCGAGCGGCTCGATGTCCTGGGGCCGATCGCGGAGCGGCGGGATGCGCACGCTCGTCACCGCGACACGGTAATAGAGGTCCATCCGGAACCGCCCCGCCGCCACCTCGTCGCGGAGCTCGCGGTTCGTCGCCGAGACGAGGCGGAACTGCACCTTGCGAGGCTGGGTCTCGCCGATGCGGTAGATCTCGCCCTGCTCGAGGGCGCGGAGGAGGTGGCCTTGCAGGTCGAGCGGCATCTCCCCGATCTCGTCGAGGAACAGCGTGCCGCCCTGCGCCGCCTCGATCTTGCCCGGCGCGCCGCCACGGCGCGCGCCGGTGAACGCCCCGTCCGCGTAGCCGAACAGCTCGCTCGCGAGGAGGTCGCGCGAGAGCCCGGCGCAGTTGAGCGCGACGAACGGCCCGCGTCCCTCGCTGCCCGTGGCGTGCAGCCCGCGCGCGAAGAGCTCCTTGCCCACGCCGGTCTCGCCGAGGAGGAGGATGGGGGCGCGGGCCGGCGCGAGCATCCGCGCGCGGGCGACCGCCTCGCGGATCGCCGGGCTCGTCCCCACCACCGCGTCGAACGGGTCGCCGACCGCCGGGCGCGCCGGGGCCGGGCGCGCCGGCTTCGCGCCGGCGGCCCCACCGGACGAGAGCACGACGAGCGTGCCGATCCGCTCGCCGCGATCGAGCACGGGCTCGATGCGGGCCGCGGGGAGCCACTCCGGCAGCTTCGTCGCCGGCGCGGGTGCCTCGAGGTTCAGCACGTCCACGCGGAGCGGGTGACCGGACGTGAACGCGTGCCCGCGCTGCGCCAGCGCGGCCGCCGCCTGGGCGTTCACCTTGATGGCGAAGCCGCGCCGGTCGAAGAGGACGACGCCCTCGCTGTGCGCGACCGACAGCAGCGACACGCACGCCTCGAGGATGCGGAACCGCTGGGCGAGCTCGAGCTGCTTCAGGCGCGCCTCGATCTGGGCCGCCGCCGAGACCACGAACGCGAGGCTCTGCGGGCTGTACGAGTGGCTCGTGCCCGACACGTCGATCGCGCCGACGATGGATGCGTCGCAGGGATCGCGCACGACCGCGGCGGAGCACGTCCACTGCTTGATCCCCTCGCAGAAGTGCTCGGCGCCGTGGACCTGGATCGCCTGCCCCACCGCGAGCGCGGTGCCGATCGCGTTCGTGCCGGTGGCCAGCTCGTCCCACGGCGCGCCGGGGACGAGCGCAATCTCATTGGCGCGGTCCCGCGTCTTGGCGTCGCCCTCGACGCCGATGATGGTCCCCCGCGCGTCGG
>DASSQM010000266.1:0-5008 GCA_035702465.1 Anaeromyxobacter sp.
GGCGAAGGGCCCCGCCGCCGCGCAGGCGCCGGCGCCGTCCGCGCCCTCCGCGGCGGCGCGCGGTCCGGCTCCCGCACCGCCGGTCGAGCTCGAGCTGGAGGAGCCGGTCGATCCCGCCACCGCCCCCGCGGCGCCGTTCGACGCGGTCCCGGCGAGCGGCGAGCCCACCCCGGACGACGGCGCGCAGGGCGAGCCGATCCTCGCGACCGAGCTCGCTCCGCAGGACGGAGGGGCCGGCGACGCCGCAGGCGCGCGGTTCACGGCCGAGGAGGCCGCGGTCCTCGGCGCGCTGGAGCGGCTCGCCGCGGGCCATCACGCAGAGCCCGACATCCTGAAGCCGGCGCAGGCGATGGCCGCGCTCGTCCGCCTCCTCGTCCGGAAGGGGATCGTCTCCGAGCGGGAGTTCCTCGACGAGCTGAAGAAGTAGCCGCCGCGCGCGAGCGCCGTCAGTTCACGGCGCCGGGCACCACGAGCGGGAACGGCGCGATGCGCGCGTCGAACGTGGAGCCGTCGCCGCGCACCATGCGATACGTGCCGCGCATCGAGCCGTGCGGCGTCTCGAGCACGCAGAAGCTCGTGTACTCGAAGCGCTCCCCGGGCCCGAGCTTCGGCTGGTGGCCGACCACGCCGTCGCCGACGACCTCCTGCCGCTCGCCGTTCGCGTCCGTGATGATCCAGTGGCGCGAGAGGAGCTGCGCCGGGGAGTCCCCCTCGTTCTCGATGCGGACGCTGTACGTGAAGAGCCAGCGGCCCTTGTCCGGCTCCGAGCGCTCGGGCCGGAACGCGCTCTTCACGGTCACGCGGATCCCTTCCGTCACGGCCGAGGACACGCGTGGCCCATAACGCGGCGGGCCGCGGCACGCACGGGGGCGCCGCGCTAGACTCCCGGGGATGGAGGAGAAGCTGAGGCGCATCCTCGCCGAGGTCCGCGAGGGCGGCGGGCGGGTCGTGGTGCTCACCGGCGCCGGGATCTCGGCCGAGAGCGGCATCCCCACGTTCCGCGGGAACGACGGCATCTGGGTGGTGGGCTCGCGCAACTACATGCCGCAGGAGATGGCCACGCTCGAGATGTTCGAGCGGAACCCCGCCGAGGTGTGGCGCTGGTACCTGCACCGGTTCGGCATCTGCAAGGACGCGACGCCGAACGCGGGGCACTCCGCGCTCGTGGCGCTGGAGCGCGTGCTCGGCGAGCGCTTCACGCTCGTCACGCAGAACATCGACGGGCTGCACCGGCGCGCGGGCTCGACGCGCGTCTACTGCATCCACGGCGACGCCGCGTACGTGCGGTGCGCGCGCGAGTGTGGCATCGGCGTCGTGGACCTGCCGCCCGGCCTCGTGCCGCGCGGCGACGGTCCGCTCACCGAGCCCGAGAAGAAGGTGCTCACCTGCCCGCGCTGCGGTGCGTGGCTCCGCCCGCACGTGCTCTGGTTCGACGAGTACTACGACGAGCCGAACTACCGCATGGACTCGGCGCTCCGCGCCGCGGGCGCGGCGGACCTGCTCCTCGTCGTGGGGACGAGCGGGGCGACGAACCTCCCCATGCAGATCGGCATGCTGGTGTACAAGCGTGGCGCCGCGATGATCGACGTGAACCCGGAGGCGAACCCGTTCGCCGAGATGGCCGAGGTCTCGCGGCGCGGCTTCTTCGCGCGCGGCAGCGCCTGCGAGCGGCTGCCGGCCATCGTGGCGGAGCTGGGTGGCGCGTAGGCCCGAAGCGGCTCAGGTGGTCAGGACGATCTTCGCGATCTCCGGCGGCGAGCCGAGGCGGAGGGGCGGGCCCCAGTAGCCGGTGCCGCGCGAGACGAAGATCTGGCCGCGGCGGTCGCCTTCGGCGTGCGGGTAGAGGCCCTTCAGGTACGGATAGACGGCGCCGACGACGAGGTTGAACGGCGCGATCTGGCCGCCGTGCGTGTGGCCCGAGATCTGGAGCTCGACGCCCGCGCGCACCGCCTCGTCGACGCCGCGCGGCTGGTGCGCGAGCAGGACGAGGCCGCGCTCCGGGTCGCGGCCGGCGAGCGCGCGGTCGAGGTCGGGGCCGTAGCCGCCGCCGAGGCCGCGCGCGCCCCAGTCGTTCACGCCGGCGAGGTCGAACGACGCGCCGCCGTCACCCACGGTGACGCGCTCGTTCCGGAGCACACGGACGCCCAGCCGGCGCAGCTCGGCGAGCCACTCGACCACGCCCGAGTAGTACTCGTGGTTCCCGGTGACGAAGTACACGCCGTGCCGCGCGCGCAGGTTCCCGAGGTGCGAGATGGCGGCCCCGAGCTGGGCGACGGACCCGTCCACGAGGTCGCCCGTGACGGCCACGACGTCGGGGCGGATGGCGTTCACCTGCTCCACGACGCGCTGGACGTGCCGGTCGCCGATGGTGGGCCCCACGTGCAGGTCCGTGATCTGTGCGATGGTGAGGCCGGAGAGCGCCTTCGGCAGCCGCTCGAGCTTCACGGGAACCTCGGTGACCTCGGCCGGCCCGCGCGCGCTCCGGAAGGCGTAGGCCGATGCGCCGGCGGTGGCGAGGGTCGCCGTGCCCGCCACGACCCGCGCCACGAACACGCGGCGGTCCGGGTCGGCGGGCGGCTCCGGTTGCGAGCGCACCCACTCGGCGAGCCACGCCGCGGCCTGCCCGGCGAGCCGGACCGCGTCGAGGACGAGCACCGCCGAGAACAGGAGGAACGCGAGGCCGAGCCACGTGAACGCGATCACCGGGACGAGCTGCGCGAGCGGCCGCGGTGCGAGCCGGAGCGCCAGCATCCCGAGCGGAACGGCGAACGCGAGGAGGACGAGCGCCACGGTCGCGATGCGCCGCCACGGCTCGGGCAGCGCGGGATCGCGGACGAGCCGGACCCACAGGTACCCGTGCATGCCGCCGAGGACCGCGACGCTCACCGCGATGAAGACGGCGAAGGAGAGGACGGAGCGGGACACGGTGCGATCGATAACCCCGATCCGGGGAGACCGCCAGGACGCGGCGGCGGCGCAACGTTTCGACACAATGGACGACCGGAACGGCGCGCGCCCGCCCCGAGGAGCTCACGGGTGCGGGCGCGGGCACGGACGGCGGAGAGGCGGCTCGTCACCGCCACGCGACGTACGCGAGGTCGCTCAGGCGGCGCTCCAGCTCGGCGCGGCGAAACGCGTACCAGGAGTCGAAGCGGCGCATCCTCCAGGGGTTCCCGCCGGAGCGCGCGTACACCTCGGCGCGGCGGGCGTCGAGCGCGCGGAGCTCCTCGCGGAGCTCGTGGATGCGGCGCGCGCGCCAGCCGCCCTCGCGCCAGTAGGACATGGGTGCGTACTGCGGGTACGCCGGCGCGGGCGCGTAGACCGGCTGCGGGACGGGCGGAGCGTAGGCGACGGGGGGGCGGGCGCCGTCCCGGTCGCAGTCATCGTCGCGATCGTGCGCGAGCGCGGCGGCGGGGATGGACGCGGCGAGGACTGCGGCGAGTGCGACGAGCTTCGAGGTGCGGGACGTCATGTGCGGTTCCTCCGGTGTGTTTCGCTTCACCGAAGGGACGGGTGCGCTCCCGCGCCTATTCACGCATCACCGCGGGCCCCCTCGGCTCTCCGGCAGGGTGTCGAGCTTCGCCGCCACGATGAAGTCGTTGTCCGACAGGCCGCCGATCTCGTGCGTCCAGAGCGTCACGTCGACGGTGTTCCAGTGGACGGTGAAGTCCGGGTGGTGTCCCTCGGACTCCGCGAGCGCGGCGAGCGCGTTCACGAACCGCATCGCGTTCACGAAGTCCTTGAACCGGTACTGCTTGTGAATGCGGGTCTTCCCCTCCTGCGCGGCCCAGCCCTGAAGCGACCGCAGCGCCTCGTCCACCTCGGCCGGCGTCTTGCTCGGGACGCCGCCCTCGCACGGCACGCACCTCTGCTTCGTGAAGTCCATGCGCGATCGCTGCTCGCGCGCGGAGGCCGGCGCAAGCCCTCGTGGGGAGCCGCGCCCGGCGCCCGGACGCTTCGGGTACGCGCCGGGCGCCTCCTCCGGTATGTTCGGCGGCCATGGAACGGCTCTTCCTCGCGGCGGCCGCGATCTCGGCCGCCATCTCGGTGGCGGCTGGCGCGTTCGGCGCGCACGCGCTCAAGGCGCGCCTCTCGCCGGAGCACCTCGCCGTGTTCGAGACGGGGGCCCGGTACGAGATGTACCACGCGATCGGCCTCGCCCTCGCCGCCTGGGCCGCCGCGCGCTTCTCCGGCGCGCCGGCCGCATGGGCGGGCGCGCTCTTCATCGCCGGCACGGTCCTCTTCTCCGGCAGCCTGTACGCGCTCGCGCTCACCGGCGTCCGCGCGCTCGGCGTCGTGACGCCGTTCGGCGGCGTCGCGTTCATCGCAGGGTGGATCGCGCTCGCGATCTCGGCGCTGCGCGGATAGCCGGCATCCGACGTTCGGCCGAGGCACCCTTCTCGAAGCGAGATCTGGCCGGCCGGTCCTTGCCGGCTACGCAGTAGGACGTTCGGGGGCCCCGGTGCGCCGATCCCCGCCATGTGGTCGCTCCTCGCGTCACCGCGGGCCGCGACGAGCGGAGCGGGCCCCGAAGCTGCTATCGTGGCGTGCGATGAAGCGCCTCCCGGCCATCGGGCTCGCCGCGGCGTTCGCGCTCTGCGCGTGCGCCACGTCGACGCCCACGAAGTACTCGTACACGCCCAAGACCGAGGTGACGGTGAAGGGCGGGAAGAAGAAGGCCGTGCAGGCGAACTACCAGGTGAGCCCGGAGGAGAAGCAGGGCTCGGCCGGGTCGGCGGGCAGCGACAAGTAGAGTCAGCCGGCCCGCGCGGGAGCGCCGCGCGCGCCCTGCGCCCGCGGCTCGGCCGGCACCCCGTCCACGAACGCGACGCGGTTGCCGAGCACCGCCGGCACGCGCGCGCCCGGGGTGAGGATGCCCACGAGGTTCAGCGGGTCGGCCGCGGAGACGTCGATGCGATCGGCGCCCTCGCGCGGCGCGCGACGGACGGCGCGCAGCGCGTCGACCGCCTCCGGCAGGGCGAACTGCTCGCCCGTGAAGCCGGCCACG
>DASSQM010000267.1:0-5251 GCA_035702465.1 Anaeromyxobacter sp.
GCGCCGACCCGGACCGTGACGCGCGGCTCCTGTGCGTGGTGGAGGCGGTGCCGGACCTCGTCGCCGTCGAGCGCACGCACGAGTTCCGCGGCCGCTACCACGTGCTCCACGGCGCGCTCTCTCCGCTCGACGGCGTCGGGCCCGGCGACCTCAAGATCCGCGAGCTCCTCGTCCGCCTCGAGAACGACCCGGCCGACGAGGTGGTGATCGCGACGAACCCCGACGTCGAGGGGGAGGCGACCGCGCTCTACCTCACGAAGCTCCTCAAGCCCATCGGCATCAAGGTGACGCGCATCGCCCAAGGCGTTCCCATGGGCGGCGACCTGGAATACGCTGACCAGGTGACGCTGGCGCGGGCGCTCGCCGGGCGACGGGAGCTATGAGCGTGAAGCACGTCGCCGCCGGGGCGCTCGCCCTGGCGGTCTGCGCCGCCATCGTCGGCGGCTGCGCGTCTTCGCGCTCCGCGCGGTTCGCGGCGCCGGACGGCGGAGCCGCGCTCGGCCTGCCGTTCGGCCGCGACCGCGCCGCCGCGGAGCGGACGCTCCGCGACGCGGGCACGCCGTTCCGTCCGGCCTCCGACGACCCCGACGCGATCGTCGCGGACCGCTGCCCTTCGTCCCCGGTGGCGGCGCCGTGCCGGCTCGTGTTCGGCCCGGTGGGGCTCTACGCGGCCGAGCTCGAGGTGCCCGCCGCGGACGCCGGCGCGCTCGTCTCCGCCGTCGAGGGCGGGCTCGGGCGACCGGACGGCGGCGGAGATGCGCCGCGCGCCGCGGAGGGATCGTCCCTCGTCGCCGCGTGGCACCGCCCGGGCTGGAGCTGGACCGTCGCGAGGACGGGCGCCGTCGCAGCGCTCCGCGTCGAGAGCGACACCGCGGCGCCTCCGGTCGTCGCCGGGGTCGCGCTGGGCCGGCTCCGCGCGGACGTCGAGGGCGCGCTCGCGCGCCAGGGCGCGACGCTCGTCCAGCGCGACGCCACCGCGACGACCTACCTCGGCTGCCCGCAGGGCGCCTCCGACGCGCTCTCCTGCGTCGTGATCTTCGCCGGCGGCCGCGCCGCCTCCGTCACGGAGATCCACCCCGCGGCGAGCGACGACCGCGGCGCGCTCGACGCGTGGGAGGTCCTGGCGCGCCGCTTCGAGAAGGACATCGGGCGCCCTCCGTCGACGGCGTGCCCGGAGTCCGGGCCCGACCGCGTCGGCGGCGACTGCACGGCGACCTGGGCGTCGGATCGGCTCACCGTCGTGGTCGGCGCGCACCGCAACGCAGGGGCGAGCCACCGCGGTGCGATATCGGTGTACACCGCGTTCACCTACCCTCCGCTCGCGGCGAAGGCCGGCGAGGAAGCGGCCGAGGATCGGTGAAGGCGCTCCGCGCCCATGGCCGTAGGATTGAAAGAGGCGCGGTTCCCTGGTATTCGGCGATGACTCGGGGCCCTCGCGGAGAGCTGAGATTCCCATGAATTCCGGCCTGGTGATGTACGAGGAGGAGTTCCGGCTCATCGCCGGGATCTGCGACCGGCTCACGCGCGACGCGAACGCCAAGGTCGTGTTCCTCGTCGACAAGAACGGGCAGCTCATCGCGTCGAGCGGTCAGGCGCAGAACCTCGACACGACCTCGCTCGCGTCGCTCACCGCCGGCAACGTGGCGGCGATGGGAGGCCTCGCGAAGCTCATCGGCGAGAAGGAGTTTCCGAACCAGTTCCACGAGGGAGAGCGCGAGTCCTTGCACATGAGCATCGTGGGCGGCCGGGTGGTGCTGGTCGTCATCTTCGATGCGAAGAGCTCGCTGGGCCTCGTGCGCCTGCGGGTGAAGAAGGCCGGGGAGGAGCTCGCCAAGGTGTTCGACGCGCTCGCCAAGAAGCAGGCAGCGCCGGGCGCCGCGAGCCCGTTCGCAGAGATCACGGACGACGACATCGACAACCTCTTCAGCGAGTGATCCCCGGACCCCGACGATGAGCTTCATCAACTACAGCTCGCGCGAGATCAACTGCAAGATCGTCTATTACGGGCCCGGACTCTGCGGGAAGACGACGAACCTCCAGTACGTCTACGCGAAGACGAACCCCGAGGCGAAGGGCAAGATGATCAGCCTCGCCACGGAGACGGAGCGGACGCTCTTCTTCGACTTCCTGCCGCTGTCGCTCGGCGAGATCCGCGGCTTCAAGACCCGCTTCCACCTCTACACGGTGCCGGGCCAGGTCTTCTACGACGCCTCCCGCAAGCTCATCCTGAAGGGCGTCGACGGCGTGGTGTTCGTCGCCGACTCGCAGATCGAGCGCATGGAGGCGAACCTCGAGTCGGCCGAGAACCTGCGCGTGAACCTCGCCGAGCAGGGCTACAACCTCGACAAGCTCCCGTACGTCGTGCAGTACAACAAGCGCGACCTGCCGAACATCGCGACCGTCGACGAGCTGCACCGCCTCATCAATCCGAAGTCCGTTCCCGAGTACCAGGCCGTCGCGCCCACCGGCGTGGGCGTCTTCGACACGCTCAAGGCGGTCGCGAAGCTCGTCCTCACCGAGCTCAAGAAGGGTGGGTAGCCAGCCGGAATCCAACATCCGGCCGCGGCGCTTTTCGCGAAGCGAAATGCGCCCGGCCGCTCCCTACCGGCTGCGACGACGTGCTGGCAGCGCGCGCGTCACACATCGCCCACACCGTGCGCGAGCCGCCGACGCTCCCCCGTCCCCGCGTCTCGGCCGGGTCGTTTCCCTGTGATACGCTGGGCTTCCACGTGGAATGCCGGGAGTTTTCCCGGAAGCGAGGGTCTCGTGTTGCGCCATTTCCGGTCGGCAATTCTCCTCTGCGTGGCGATCCCGGGCCTCGCGCTCGCGGAGGGGTCCGCGACCGCGGCGCCGCCGAAGGACGCGGGCAAGCCGGCCGGCGGCGCGGAGGAGCAGAACGAGCTCAAGGTCCGCACGCTGGAGGAGCGCGTCTCGGACCTCAAGGAGAAGATCTTCCGGACCAAGGCGCGCCTGATGAACCTGCAGGAGATGGTCATCGGCGGCGACATCACCACCGGCTCGAAGGCGGTGCTCGTCCACAAGAACGAGATGGGCTCGTCGTTCTACCTCGAGTCCGTCGCGTACGCGCTCGACGGCGCGCCGATCTACACGAAGGTCGACGTGGACGGCGATCTCGAGAAGCGGCACGAGGTGGAGATCTTCAACGGCCGCATCGTGCCGGGGAACCACCAGATCTCGGTCCAGCTCACCTACCGCGGCCACGGCTACGGCCTGTTCAGCTACCTCGAGGGCTACAAGTTCAAGGTGCAGTCCTCGTACACGTTCAACGCCGAGCCCGGGAAGGTGAGCACCATCAGGGTGGTCGGGTTCGAGAAGGGCGGGCTCACCGCCGAGCTGAAGGACCGGCCGGCGGTGCGGTACGACGTCGACGTGCAGCGCGAGGAGACCACGCGGAAGGGGACCGTCCCCGCCGCGGCCGAAGGCAAGGGCCGGTGAGCTTTCGCGCCACACGGATCGCCGCGGCCGCCCTCGCGACCGCGGCGCTCTCGCCTGGGCTCGCGTCCGCCGGCGCGGCGGTCGACGTCGAGAACGGGATCTCGGCCGCGGAGCGCAGGCTCGCCGACGTCGAGCGGCTGGCGCGCGGCCTCGACGAGGCCCCCGCGGCGCGGGCGGCCCGCAAGTACGAGCTCGGCGAGGCGCAGTACCTCCTCCAGGACTGGATGCACGCCGCGGTCCTGCTCTCGGACGTCGTCGACGACCCGGCCTTCCGCGACGCGCGCCAGCGCCCCGAGGCGCTGTTCCTCCTCGCCGACGCGCTCCGCCGCCAGGGCGCATGCGGCGCGGCGCGGCCGCGCTACGGGGAGCTCCTCGCGCTGGGCGGTGCCGAGCGGCGCCGGGAGGCCATCACGGGCGCCCTCGACTGCGCCGTCCGCGATCGCCGCAGCGGGGACGTCGAGGCGCTCCTCGCCGACGCGGACCGGGCCTTCGGCGCCGACGCCCCGAACGAGGTGCGCTACCTCGCGGCGAAGGCGCTCTTCCAGCGCGACGACCTGCCGGCGAAGGAGCGGTTCGAGCGCGCCGCCGCGGCGTTCGATCGGGTGGGCAAGCCGTTCCAGCTCCAGGCCCGGTACTTCCAGGGCGTCCTCGCCATCCAGCAGGGGAACCTCCACGGCTCGCTGCAGTGGTTCGAGTCGTGCGCCCGCGCCGAGCCGGCGAGCGCGCGCGACGCGGAGGTGCGCGAGCTCTGCATGCTCGCGCTCGGCCGCGTGCACGCGGAGATGGGCAACGTCTCCGCGTCGATCGACTGGTACGCGGCGGTCCCCTGGGAGTCGCCGCGCTTCCCCGAGGCGCTCTACGAGCTCGCCTGGAGCTGGGTGAAGGCGGAGCGGTACGAGCAGGCGCTCCGCACGGCCTCGTTCGTCGCGGAGCTCGCGCCGGACTCGCCGCTCGCGCCGGAGGCGACGGTGCTGCAGGGGCACCTCCTCCTGCGCCTGGGCCGCTACGCCGAAGCGACCGACGCGTACAACCGCGTCATCAACACGTACGCGCCGGTCCGCGACGAGCTCGACGCCATCCTCGCGGTGCGCGAGGACCCGGTCCGCTACTTCAACGAGCTCATCGGGCGGCAGGGCAAGGTGCTGGACGTCGCGACCGTGCTGCCCGCGGTCGCCGTGCGCTGGGCCTCGACGAAGCGCGACGTGGACGTGGCGCTCGACCTGGTCGGCTCGCTCGACCGCGCCCGGCGCGAGCTCGAGGCGTCCCGCGAGATGGCGGCGCGCATCGAGGCGATGCTCGCCCGCGCCGGCGGGCTCGACGCGTTCCCGGCGCTCCGGCGCGCCTCCGCGAGCGCCGAAGCGGTGGAGAACGACGCCGCGCTGCTCGAGGGCGCCGCCGTCGCCCGGGCGTCCGCCGCGGCGGAGCGGGCGCTGCCGCCGGATCGCCGCGAGGAGCTCGCGAACGCCCGCGCCGCACGGGTCGCGCTCGAGGCGCGCATGGCGAAGCTGCCGCGCACGCAGGAGGCGGTGGACGAGCGCATCGCCCGCATGCGGGCCCGGGTGGACGCCGTGGACCGGGCCGCGTACCGGCTCGGCTGGCTCGTCGAGTCGCTCGGGGCGTCCGTCACGGGCACCGAGGTGTGGGTCGAGGAGCACCGGTCGGAGATCGAGTCCGATCCCGAGGGGCGGCAGCAGCTCGCGGAGGAGCTGCGCCAGCACCGCGACATCGTGGCGATGTACGAGGAGGAGCTTCGCGGGATCCGCCAGGAGATCGCGATCGCGCGCGACGCCGCGGC
>DASSQM010000268.1:0-5786 GCA_035702465.1 Anaeromyxobacter sp.
GGACAACCGCAATGTCGCGCGGATGGCGTCGCTGCTCGCAGGTCTCCCCGTCGACGTTCCCGGGGCCACGGTCAATCGTCTCTGCGGTTCGAGCATGGAGGCGATCGCGATCGCCGCGCGCGCGCTCAAAAGCGGAGAAACCTCGCTGATGATCGCCGGCGGCGTCGAGAGCATGACGCGCGCGCCGTTCGCGATGGCGAAGGGCGAGTCGGCGTTCTCGCGCGAGGTGCGCGTCTTCGACACGACCATCGGGGCGCGCTTCTCGAACCCCAGGATCGCGAAGGCCTACGGCACCGACTCGATGCCGGAGACGGGCGACAACGTCGCCCGCGAGATCGGCGTCTCGCGCGAGGAGGCGGACCGGTACGCGGCGCGCTCCCAGGAGCGGTACGAGCGCGCGCGCGCGGCGGGCTTCTACGCGGGCGAGATCCACCCCATCGAGATCCCGGCGCGGAAGGGCGCGCCGACCGTGGTGAAGGCGGACGAGCACCCGCGCCCGGACAGCACGCTCGAGGCGCTCGCGCGCCTCAAGCCCCTCTTCGAGGGCGGCGTCGTCACGGCGGGGAACGCCTCCGGCATCAACGACGGCGCCGCGGCGCTGCTCGTCGGGTCGCGCGCCGCGGGCGAGCGCGCGGGGGTGAAGCCGCTCGTGCGCATCCTCTCGTCCGCCGCCGCGGGCGTCGAGCCGCGCGTGATGGGCATCGGGCCCGTCTACGCCATCCCGAAGGCGCTCGCGCGCGCGGGCCTCTCGCTCGACCGGATGGACGTCGTCGAGATCAACGAGGCCTTCGCGAGCCAGGTGCTCGCGTGCCTCAAGCTCCTCGGCGTCCGCTACGAGGACGAGCGGGTGAACCCGAACGGCGGCGCGATCGCCGTCGGGCACCCGCTCGGCGCCTCGGGAGCGCGCCTCGCCCTCACCGCCGCCCGCGAGCTGCAGCGGCGGAAGGGCAAGTACGCGGTGGTGAGCCTCTGCATCGGCGTCGGGCAGGGGCTCGCGGTCGTCCTCGAGCGCGCGTAGCCGGAATCCGCATCCGGCCGAGGCACTTCTCGCGAAAGCGAAATGTGCCCGGCCGCTCCTCACCGGCTACCCCGCAGTACCGGCTCCTGGCCGCTACAGCACTTGGTACTGGATCCCGGTGACCACCGACGGGAGCTGGTCCTGGACGCCGCGGAAGCTCTTGTAGAACGGGACCTGCCCGCGGACGAACAGCCAAGCGTTGCCCGCCGCGTTGAGGTACACCCCGGGCGCGGCCGAGAGCACGGTCCCGCCTGTGTTCCGCACCGTCTCGCCCGCGAACTCGTCGGCCGCCGCGTACCGCCCGTCGACGCCGAGGTCGAGGACGACGCGCTTGGTCGCGGTGTACTGACCGTGCACGCTCCACAGCAAAGACGAGCCGTAGGTGTACTGGTACCCGTTCTCGGTGCGGACGCGCCCGGTGAGGGCGGCGAAGCCGAGCCAGCGCCCCTGCTCGAACCGGTAGTGGATGCCCGCGAACGGTCCCCACGATCCGGTGCCGGGCTGGCCGTGCTCGTCGATCCGGACGCCTTCGGACTTGAGGCCGTTCGGACCCGTGGGCGTCGAGGTACCCGCGCTGACGGCGAGCTCCTGCACGCGGCCGATCCCGAGGTTCACGCCGCGCCACAGGGCGTAGCGGGCCGCGACCTCGACGTCGCCCAGGCCGGTGGCTTCGGACCCGTGCATGGGCTCGACCGCTCCGGTCGTGTGCATGTCCTTGCTCACGAACGGAACGGTGGCGACGAGCGAGAGCGACTCCGTCGGCCGGTAGACGGCGTTCAGGCGATAGGACCACTGCGTGAGGTGGTCCATCGCCGAGCGGTCGTCCTCGTTCCCGGCGTCGACCCGCAGGTACTCGGTGTCGAGCTGGAGGCGGAGCCGGCCGTTGATGGCGGCCGGATCGGTGGACGTGAGGAGGGGATCGCCGCAGTTGCAGACGGAGCAGGCGCGGCCGGGGAGCGGCGCGAGCGCGGCCAGCGCTGCGACGGCGGCGGCGGAGAGGCGGAGGAGGGGACGAAGGGTACGGCGTTCGGAACGACCGGTGCGACGCATCGGATTCACCCGTCCACGGCGGCGAGGACTTCCTGGCTCGCCGCCGCGCAAAGCGGTGGAACGACCCGGCGCGCGCCTCCCCGCACGGGAGCGACGCTCACCCTCTCGTCGAGGGGACGCCGGGGCGGTGCGGTTCGTTGCGCGGATTCGTGAGGACGCGGCGGCTACGCGCGCCGGGGAGGCGGGGTCTCCGGGGTCGATGCGGCGCTGCTCGGGCGAGCGACCACGAGCTCGACCCGCTCGTGCGTCCCCGCGGGCGCGAGCTGCACCGGGGCGGGCAGCGCGAAGGGATCGATCGAAGGCGGCGGAGCCGCCTCGGGCAGCGGAGTGCCGCAGCCGGCGATCCGGGCGCACGACGCGGAGGCGGGCGCGGAGGGCTCGCCGGCCGGCTTCCGCGCCGACCCGTGACACGGCGGAGCGGGCTGCGCGGGAGCGGCGCCCCCGCGCCGCGAGGCGCATTCGCACGGGTGGTCGTGGGAGTGTTTCGCCTTGTGCGACGGGCACGTGCACTCGAGCCCCGGCGCCGCCAGGGCTCGCGCGGCGACGCCCGGGACGCCGGAGAGCGTGATCGCGACGAAGGCCGCCGCGAGGCGGCTCATCGGCATGGCTCGGGCGCGCGCCAGCATCTCCGCAACCCATGTGGACCCGCTCCGCCCCGAGCGAGTCCCTCGTTCTCGGTCCAGGCGCGATCATGCGCGGTCCGGCCCCTGCGCGTCCTGCCCCGACCCATCAGGGCCACGCCTCGCGGCGATCGACGCAGGGCGGCATCGCCGATTGCGCCCTTCGGGACGCCGGGGCTATCAAGCTCGCGTCACAAGGGGCGCGCCGAGGGCGCGAGGAGCCGCCGCGATGGAGACGCTCGGCAAGGCGAAGCGGGTCCGCATCTACGTGAGCGAGGACGCGAAGGTCGGCATGCGGCCGCTCCACTTCGCGCTCGTCGAGCTCCTGCGCCGCGAGAACGCCCAGGGCGCGACGGTGCTCCGGGGCGTGGAGGGCTTCGGCGCGGGGGGCGAGATCCACGTGAGCCACCTCGTGGACGTCGCCTCGAAGCTGCCCGTCATCGTGGAGTGGGTGGACACGCCGCAGCAGGTCGAGCGGCTGCTCCCGCGCGTCCGCGAGCTGGTGCGGCACGGCCTCGTCACGATCGACGACACGGAGGTGCTGCTGTACGAGCCGCACCCGGTCCGGGATCTCGCTCCCAGCGCGTCCGTCGCCGACGTGATGAGCCGCGATCCCGTCGCGGTGAAGCGCTCGACCCCCGTGCGCGAGGTGGTCGAGCTCACGCTCGGCAAGGTGTACCGCGCCGTCCCGGTCGTGGAGGACGGCCGCCCGATCGGAATCGTCACCGGCTCGGACCTCGTCCAGCGCGGGGGGCTCGGCGTGCGGGTCGACCTCCTCGACCGGCTCGACAGGCCGGAGCTGCACGACGTGATGGAGCGGCTCTCGGCCGCGAGCAGGACGGCGGGCGAGGTCATGACGCCGAACCCGGTGGTGATCGCGGCGGCGGCGCGCATCCCCGAGGCCGCCGAGCTCATGACGCGCAGGCGGCTCAAGCGCCTCCCGGTGGTCGACGGCGCCGGATCGCTCGTCGGGATGGTGAGCCGGCTCGACCTCCTGCGCACCGCGGCGGCGGGGTTCGCGCGCAAGGACCCGGTGGCGCGCGAGCTGGGGCTCTCCGGGGACGCGCCGCTCGCGCGCGTGATGCGGCGCGACGCGCCCACCGTCCACCCGGACACGCCGCTCCCCGAGGTGTTCCAGGCGGTGATCTCGACGCGCCTCAACCGCGCGCTCGTGCTGGACGCGGACCGCCGCGCGGTCGGCATCGTCACGGACGCGGAGCTGCTCGAGCGCATCACGCCCGCGCTGCGGCCCGGCGCGATCCGCTCGCTCATGCAGCGGCTGCCGTTCGCGCACCCGAGGGCCGACCCCGCCGCCGCGCACGTCAGCGGCCGCACCGCCGCGGATCTCATGACGCAGGCGTTCGCGTCCGAGCGCGACGACGTCCTGCTCTCGCAGGCCATCGCCACCATGCTGCGCGGCAACCACAAGGTGCTCGCGGTGACCGACGCCGACGGCCGCGTCGTCGGCATCGTCGACCGCGCCGACCTCCTCCACGGGCTGTGCTCGCCCGCCTAGGCCGAGCGCCGGAGCGCCGAGGACATTGACGCGCGCGCCTCAGGGGAATACGTAGAAGCCCGGGTGCGGCACCCGGTCGACGGGGCCGCAGGCTGACGGAGCAGTCGGGCCGCTGCTCCACGAACTGGAAGGGTCGCCGTCGCGACTCGCCGCTCGTGGGGCCGATCATCCCATCCCAGCAAGCGCGCGTGCGTGACGTCGAGGCCTTCGGCACGGGAGGTCCCCGCGGGGACCTCCGGCGAGGTGAGCCGTGTCCGCTCCGGAGCTCGGACGTACGTCGCGCGCGCACGACGCGATGAGGCAGCACGAGGTGATCTCCGCCGGGGCGCTCTCCGGCGTGCTCGGCGGTGGCGTCATGACCGCCCTCTCGGCGATCGGGGCCGCGCTCCAGGGCGACGACCCGTCGCTTTCCCTCGCGGCCATCGGGGAGACGCTCGCCGGCGGCGACGCCGGAGCCTCGAAGATCGCGCTCGGCGCCCTGCTGCACCTCGCGACGTGCGCCGCGATCGGGATCCTCTTCGCCGCGGTCGTCCCGCGGGAGTTCCCGACGGCCTGCGCGGCGGGGCTCGGGGTCGGGATCGCCCTCTTCACGGCGGGCGCGATGATGTCGACGATCGTGCCGTGGGCGAATCCGGGGTTCCGCGCGCGGATCCAGGCCATCGGGGGCACGTGGACGATCGCCGTCGCAGCGTTCGGGGCGGCCCTCGGGGCGGCGCCGTTCCTGCGCCGGTGGATCTCCGGCGCGGCGCCCGCCGCCGCGGACCGGCGACCCGTCCCGGCGGCCCGCGCCCCCGTCGCCCCGTCCACGCGCGCGAGCTGAGCCGCGCCATGAACGGAGTCGGAGCGGAACCGGCGACGTCCGCCGCCGCGCGGCGGCTCGCGGCGCTCGTGCGCCCGCTGCAGGCGTTCTTCCGCCTGGAGGCGGCGAGCGGGATCGTCCTCCTGGGCTGCGCGGTGGCGGCGCTCGCGTGGGCGAACCTCGCGCCGGCGAGCTACCGGCTCGTGTTCGACGCGCCGGTGACGCTCGGCGTGGGCGCGCTCTCCATCCGGTTCTCCGTGCTCCACCTCGTGAACGACGGCCTCATGACGCTCTTCTTCTTCGTCGTGGGGATGGAGATTAAGCGCGAGCTCGTCGTCGGCGAGCTGCGCACGCTCCCGCAGGCGGTGCTGCCCGCGATCGCGGCGCTCGGGGGGATGCTCGTGCCCGCCGGGATCTTCCTCGCGTGGAACGCGGGCGGCCCGGGGGCTCCGGGGTGGGGCATCCCGATGGCCACCGACATCGCGTTCTGCATCGGCGTGCTGACGCTGCTCCGGGCGCGGGTCCCGCACGGCCTCGTCGTGTTCGTCACGGCCCTCGCCATCTTCGACGACATCGGCGGGATCCTCGTCATCGCCCTGTTCTACGGATCCGGCATCCAGCTCCCCTGGCTCGCCGCCGCCGCGGGGGTGGCCGCGGCCGCCGCGGTGATGTCTCGCGCGCACGTCCGGAGCCCGGCCGCCTGGGCGGCGGCGGGGGTGCTCCTCTGGCTCGCGCTGCACGGCGCCGGCGTCCATGCCACCATCGCGGGCGTGATCCTCGGCC
>DASSQM010000269.1:0-5791 GCA_035702465.1 Anaeromyxobacter sp.
GCGCACGACGCGCGCGCAGTCGATGGACGCGCTCTCGTCGCAGGCGACGCTCGCGGGCTTCAAGGCCGTGGTCCTGGGCGCCGCCGCGCTGCCGCGCATCCTGCCGATGATGACGACGGCCGCGGGGACGCTCGCGCCCGCGAAGGCGTTCGTCATCGGGGCGGGCGTCGCCGGGCTGCAGGCGATCGCGACGGCGCGCCGCCTCGGCGCGGTGGTCTCCGCGTTCGACGTGCGACCGGTGGTGAAGGAGCAGGTGCAGTCGCTCGGCGCGAGCTTCGTCGAGGTCCCGCAGGTCGCGGCGGAGGGCACGGGCGGGTACGCGAAGGAGCTCGGCGCGTCCGAGCAGGAGCGCGTGCTCGCCGCCATCGCCGGCCACGTGAAGGACATGGATCTCGTCGTCTCCACCGCCGCGATCCCCGGCAAGCCCGCGCCCCGCCTCCTCACCGCCGCGATGATCCGCTCGATGCGGCGCGGCTCCGTGGTGGTGGACCTCGCGGCCGAGACCGGCGGCAACTGCGAGCTGACGAAGCCCGGGGAGACCGTGGTCGAGTCGGGCGTCGCCATCCTCGGTCCGCTCGACCTGCCCTCCACGGTCCCCTTCCACGCGAGCCAGATGTACGGCCGGAACGTGACCGCCCTCCTGCAGCACCTCGCCAAGGACGGCAAGCTGCGGCTCGACCCGGCCGACGAGATCGCCGGGCCCATGCTCGTCGTCCACGACGGCAAGGTCCGCCTCTGACGGACCGCCGCGGAGCCCCCATGCACGTCCAGCTCATCGAGATGTACGTCTTCGTGCTCGCAGGGTTCGTCGGGTTCTTCGTCATCACCCGCGTCCCCGCGCTGCTCCACACGCCGCTCATGTCGACGACGAACGCCATCTCGGCGATCTCGCTCGTCGGCTCGCTCGTCATGGCCGGCGCCGATCACGGCACCACCGCGACCATCCTCGGCTTCGTCGCGGTGATCTGCGCGACCACCAACGTGGTGGGCGGCTTCATCATCACGGACCGCATGCTGAAGATGTTCAAGCCCGCCGGTCGGCCGGGGGCGAAGAAGTGAGCCCGCGCACCGTCTTCATCGAGGGGGCGTACCTCCTCGCGTCGATCCTGTTCGTCCTCGGCCTGCGCAGCCTCAACTACCCCGACAAGGCGCGCCGCGGCATCCAGCTCGCCATGGTCGGCATGCTCCTCGCCATCGTGGGCACGCTCGTGCACCACGAGATCGTGCGCTACGACTGGATCATCGCCGGGCTCGTCATCGGGACGATCATCGGGTATCCGCTCGGCGTCTACGTCCCCATGACGGCGATGCCCCAGCGGATCGCCTTCTCGCACATGTTCGGGGCGATCGCGGCGACGCTGGTGGGCATCGCCGAGTACTGGCGGCTCGGGAACGGCGCGGAGGTGCCGAGCTCCGAGATGGCGGCGCTCGGGTTCGAGGTCCTCTTCGGCGCCCTCACCATCACCGGCAGCTTCATGGCGTTCGGCAAGCTCCAGGAGTTCCTGCCGTCGCGCCCAGTCACCTTCCGCGGCCAGAACTACGTCTCCATCGGGATGTTCGTCGTGGCGGTGGGCCTGTTCGTCTGGCTCGTCGCCGACCCGGGGAACCCGCGCGCGTTCTACGCCATGGTGGCCCTCGCCCTCGCCTTCGGCGTCTCGCTCGTCCTCCCCATCGGCGGCGCGGACATGCCGGTCGTGATCTCGCTCCTCAACTCGTACGCCGGCCTCGCGTCCTCGGCGACGGGGTTCGCCATCGGCAACAACGTCCTCATCATCGCGGGCGCGCTCGACGGCGCCTCGGGCTTCATCCTCTCCATCATCATGAGCCGCGCCATGAACCGGTCGTTCACGAACGTCCTCTTCGGCGCGTTCGGGGCGGCGCCGCAGGCGGGGACGAAGACCGCCTCCGGCCTCACCGTGCACTCCATCACGCCCGAGGACGCCGCCATCCAGCTCGCGTACGCGCGGAGCGTCATCGTGGTCCCCGGCTACGGCATGGCGGTCGCGCAGGCGCAGCACCAGGTTCGCGAGCTCGCGGAGCTCATCGAGAAGAACGGCGGCAGCGTCCTGTACGCCATCCACCCGGTGGCGGGCCGCATGCCCGGGCACATGAACGTGCTCCTCGCCGAGGCCGACGTCCCGTACGACAAGCTGAAGGAGATGGACGAGATCAACGGCGAGTTCAAGAACGCCGACGTCGCCCTCGTCATCGGCGCGAACGACGTGGTGAACCCGGCGGCGCGCTCGGACAAGGGCTCGCCCATCTACGGCATGCCGATCCTGAACGTCGACGAGGCGAAGCAGGTCATCGTGATGAAGCGCTCGATGAACCCCGGCTTCGCCGGCATCGAGAACGACCTCTTCTACAAGGACAACACCGCGATGCTCTTCGGCGACGCGAAGCAGTCGCTGTCGAAGCTCGTGCACGAGATCAAGCAGGCGTAGCGCGCTCCTCCTCCGGCGCCTCCCACGCCGGCGGCGCGAGGGGGAGCGTCACGGTGAACTCCGCGCCCTTCCCCGCCTGGCTGGACACCGCGATGTGGCCGCCGTGCGCCTCCACGATGCGCCGGGCGATGAACAGGCCGAGCCCGAGCCCGCCGTCGCTCCGGGAGTTCCGGCCGCGCTCGAACCCCTCGAAGATGCGCCCGAGATCGGCCTCCGGGATCCCGGCGCCCTGGTCCGAGACCGTGAGCGCGGCGCCCTCCGGCGTCCTGCGCAGCCGGACGGAGATGGGCTTCTCGCCTCCGTAGCGGACCGCGTTCGCGATGAGGTTCGTGAGGACCTGGTCGAGCCTCGCCCGGTCCCAGCGCCCGCACAGCGCGCCGTCGACCTCGCAGCGGATGTGTCGCCCCGCGCGCGAGAGGTCCTCCTCGAAGCGCGCGGCGATGTCGCGCGTGAGGTCGGCGAGATCGCACTCCTCGAGCTGGAGCTCCAGCCGGCCGCTGCGCAGGCGCGAGACGTCGAGGAGGTTTGCGACGAGCCGCGTCATCCGCTCGACCTGACGGCCGAGCGTCGCGAGCCGCCGCTGGAGCTGCGCGCGCACGCGCTCGTCCGGGACGTGCTTGCCCACGAGCTCCACGAGCGCGTCCGACTGCAGCGCGAGCGGCGTGAGCGGCGTGCGCAGCTCGTGGGACGCGATGGACAGGAACTCGTCGCGCGCGCGGATCGCCTCGCGCGACTCGCGGTAGAGGATCGCGTTCTCGATCGCCTGCGCCGCGCGCCGACCGAGCTCCTGCGCCACCGCGAGGTCGCGGCCCGAGTAGCCGACGCGACCGCTCGCGCGGAAGAGCCGGAGGCTCCCGATGGCGCGCCCCCGGGCGTGCAGCGGCACGCACAGCGCCGCCGTGGGCGCGACGCCGGGGGGCGACGGCGCGCACTTCGCGACCGCCGCCCGCAGCGCGAGCTCCGTCGCGATCTCGGCGCGACCGCTGGAGCAGAGCGTCGTCCGCGCGAGCGACGACGCGAGCTGCCGCGCCGCGCCGGCGAGGCCGTCGTCCGCGTGCGACGCCGCCTCGAACGTCCTCTCGCCCGTGGCGTCGGGGTACACGCACACCGCGCACCAGTCCGCGAGGTACGGGACCGGCAGGCGCGCGACCTGGTCGACCGTCACGTCCAGCTCGAGCGAGCCGGCCAGCGTCGAGCCCGCGCGGTCCAGGAAGGCGAGCACCTCCTCCGCGCGCAGCGACTCGGTCACGTCGACCGAGAGCGCGCGGATCTGCGACCGCCCCTCGTCGTCGCCCGCCACGAGGGAGAGCTCGGTCTGGAAGCGCGCGACGCGGCCGTCGGCCCCCACGAACGCGTGTCGCACGGGGACGCGGTCCGCGCCGGCCGCCGCCGCGCGCACCGCCTCGAGCACGCGCTCCTGGTCGGCGACGGGGACGATCCCCCTCCAGAACCCGGGGACGCGCAGCCAGTCCTCGGCGGGGTATCCGAGGATCGCCTGGGCGCTCGGGCTCACGAAGGTGCACGCGAGCGTGAGCGGGTCCACGGTCCAGACGATCGCGTGCGTGATCCCCTCGACGAGCCGGCGATAGCGCTCCTGCGCGGCGCGCTCGCGCCGGACGCTGCGGAGCTCGAGCTCGGCGAGCGCCCGCTGCCGCTCGAGGCGGTCGTGCTCGCGCAACAGGGCCGCCTGGCGCGCGATCTGCTCCTTCGCGCGGTGCAGCTCGGCGAACGCCGCCACCTTGGCCCGCAGCATGTCCGGGTCCACCGGCTTGAACAGGAAGTCGATCCCGCCCGCCTCGTACCCGCGCATGACGAACCGGCCCTCGCCGCTCGCCGCGGTGAGGAACACGATCGGGATGGACCGCGTCCGCTCGTTCGAGCGCACGAGCCGCGCCGTCTCGAACCCGTCCAGGCCGCGCATCTGGACGTCCATGAGGATCAGCGCGCAGTCGTTCTTGAGCAGGAACCGCAGCGCCTCCTCGCCGGAGCGCGCCGCCACGACCTCGTACCCGGGCTCGCTCAGGATCGCCTCGAGCGAGAGGAGCGTCTCGGCCGTGTCGTCGACGACGAGGAGCTTGATCGGGTCGGGCATGCGGGCGGGATCTGTGGGGCGAGGACCCGACAGGCATCGCTATCCACGAGGGGCGCCCGCTGCAAGGACCTCGCTCGGCCGCCCGCCCCCCCGACCGAAGGCAGCCCCAAACAGCGTGGGTAGGCGCCCCGATGCGGCGCGCACATCTTGGCCACCCCTGCCGCGACGCCCGCGGCTCCGGAGCCCTCGCATGGCCAACGCATCGTCGCGGTTCACCCGGCCGTCGAAGAACCATACCCCGGCGGCGACCCCCGCCAAGCCGGACGCGCGACATCCACCCACCGAATGGGACCTGCTCTCCGAGTCGAGCCAGGGCGAGGTCGAGCAGCTCGTCGACGTGCTCAAGGCGGTGAAGGCCGGCGAGTTCGGCGTCCGCCTCCCGTACAAGCGCGACGGCGTGCTCGCGCGCGCGGGCGAGCTCCTGAACGACATCATCGGCCTCAACGAGCACCTCTCCGGCGAGCTCCTGCGCGTCGGGAAGATCGTGGGCCAGGAAGGCAAGATGACGGAGCGCGCCTCCGTCGGGCCGGCGAAGGGCGCGTGGGCGACGTCGATGAACGCGGTGAACCAGCTCATCGGCGACCTCGTGGCGCCCACGAACGAGGTCGCCCGCGTCATCACCGCCGTCGCCCGCGGGGACCTCTCGCAGAAGATGTCCCTCGAGATCGAGGGGCGCCCGGTGCGCGGCGAGTTCCTGCGCATCGGCAACACCGTGAACTCGATGGTGGACCAGCTCAACTCCTTCGCAGCCGAGGTGACCCGCGTCGCGAAGGAGGTCGGCAACGAGGGGAAGCTCGGGGGACAGGCGGACGTCCGCGGCGTCTCCGGGACCTGGAAGGATCTCACCGACAACGTGAACGGCCTCGCGGCGAACCTCACCAACCAGGTCCGCAACATCGCCAAGGTCACGACGGCGATCGCGAACGGCGACCTCACCCAGAAGATCACCGTCGACGTGAAGGGGGAGATCCTCCAGATCAAGGACGTCATCAACAAGATGGTCGACCAGCTGAACTCGTTCGCGTCCGATGTGCCCCGCGTGGCCCGCGAGGTCGGCACGGAAGGAAAGCTGGGCGGCCAGGCCGAAGTGAAGGACGTCGCCGGCGTCTGGAAGGACCTGACGGACAACGTCAACGTCATGGCCTCGAACCTCACGAAGCAGGTCCGCGGCATCGTCAAGGTCGTCACCGCCGTCGCAAATGGAGACCTCTCGCAGAAGTTCGTCCTCGAGGCGAAGGGCGAGGTCGCCGCGCTC
>DASSQM010000270.1:0-3507 GCA_035702465.1 Anaeromyxobacter sp.
CACGCGGGCCACTCCCGCCTCCACGACTCCCCCACACCGGCCCCATTGCGTCTTCCGTGCCCGCCCGCGCACAGGGCGCCACCGCGGAAAAGCCACCGCCGGCGCGACCCTGGGTCGGCCAGACCCGGGGCGGCCGGCCCATCGCGGCCCCCGCGCGGTCGCTGCGCGCGGCCGCGCTATCCGTACCGGGACAGCGTCCGGCGCACCGCGTCGGTGAACGAGCGGCGAGCCGCGGCGGGCGCGATCACCTCCGCGTCGCCGCCGAGCGAGAGCGCGAGGCGCGTCGCCCACTCCGCGGACGCGCCGGGCAGCTCGATGACCGCGCCGCCCTCCTCCGTCCGTTTCACGAGGCGCACGCCCGGGCGCGCCACCGCCCACGCCGCGACCTCCGGGCCGACGCGGAGGCGCGGCGGCTCGCCCTCCGGGTCGGAGAAGAGGCGCGCCCGCGCGAGCTCCGCCTCCCCGGGCGGATCGAACCGCTGCTCCGTCGGCGAGCACTCGCGGATGCGGTCGAGGCGGAACGGGAGCGCCTTCCCGCGCCCCGGATCGTGGCCGTACAGGTACCAGTGCCCGAACCGCTGCGCGAGCGTGTACGGGTGGACGATGCGGTCGGTGTCCGCGGAGCGCGACGCGGAGAAGTAGGCGAGGCGGACGGCACGCCGCTCCGCGATGGCGCGCTGGAGCCGGCCGAGGACGGAGTCGCGCGCGGGCGGGGCGCCGGCGTAGATGCGCTCGACGAGCTCGTCGAAGCTCGCGCGGCGGTCCCGGGGCACGGAATCCCGCAGCGCCTTCACGGCGCGCTCGCGCCCCTCGCCGCCGAGGGCGCGCGCCGCCGCCGCCAGCGCGGCGGCTTCGCTCTCCGTGAAGCGAGGCGGGCGCGAGAAGCTCTGGTGCAGCGCGACGTACACCGTGTCGCCCTCGACGTAGAGGTCGAGGAAGTCGTCCGGCGCGAACGGCGGCGAGCCGACGCCGAGCAGGAAGTCCAGGTCCTCGAGGAGCTCCTTCTCGGTGCAGCCGCACTTGCGCGCGAGCTCCTTCACCGGGATGCCGGAGTGGCGCACCGCGTACGGCACGAGGAAGAGCACGCGGCGCAGCCGATCGCGCGGGTCCTTGGCGGCCGGCGCACGTCGCGGCGGCTTGCGGCTGTCGTCCTGGCGGGGGGACGCCCCCGCTCGCTCCGGGGCAGCCTCCCCCGGCTGCCCCTGCGCTCGCACGTTCGGCTTCTTGCGCGCGGCGGTCACGCGATCGCCCTCGAGAGCCCGGAGAGCACCTCGCGGGCGCGATCGCGCAGCGCCTTCGGCGCGAGCACCTCCGCCTGCTCGCCGAGCCCGAGCACGTGGCGCAGGAGCCCCTCGGTGTTCGTCGCCTCGACCTCGACCACCGCGCCGCTCCCCTCCTCCTCGACGCGCGCGCGCGAGCCGAACGACGCGAGCACCTCGGCGGACGCGCCCGAGTCGAGCCGGATCCGGCAGCGCACCGGCGCGTGGCTCCGGTACTCCCAGGGCTCCCGCGTGGCGTGATCCGCGAGCGAGAAGTCCGCGCGCGGCGCGAAGTCGGCGGAGCGCGGCGAGGCGGCGTTCACCGCGAGCGACTCGACGCGCGCCACGTGAAACGTGCGGATCGCCTCTCGCAGGTGGCAGAAGCCCACGAGGTACCACGCCCCCCCCTGCTGGAACAGCCCGTACGGATCGACGTCGCGCTCCGTCCGCTCGCGCCGCTCGGCGCCGCGGTACACGAGGTGGATGCGCTTCTTGTGGGCGACCGCGCGGGCGAGCTCCTCCACGAACCGGCCCGGCGCGCCGTCCGGGAAGTCGCCCCTGCTGAGCGATCGCGCCGCGACCGCCGCGGCCTCGGACGCGCCCGGCGCCCGCGCAGCGAACGAGAGCTTGTTGAGCGCGTGCGCGAGATCGCGCGCGTACGGGAACGTCCCGCTCGCGAGCGCGGCCGAGCCGGACACGTAGAGCAGCGCCAGGTCCTCCGGCGGCAGCTTGAGGTCCGGCAGGTAGAACTCGTCCTTGTCGATGAGGTAGCCCGCGGGCAGGTCCTCATCCCCCGCGACGTACCGCACCGGGATGCCGAGCTCGAGCAGATCCGCCTTGTCGCGCTCGAACTTGCGGATGGCGGCCTCGCCCTTGCCGCCGTAGTCGTCGGGAAACTGCTCCTGGATCTCGCGCCACGAGACCGGCTCCGCGGCCTTGAGCAGGAGCGCCGCGAGATCGAGAAGCCGCTGATCCTTCTCCATGGGAAGGCGAGACGTTGGCACCAGGAGCGGGGGGCCGTCAACGTGTGCTAGAATGCCGTGTCCCCTTGAAGCGTCGCGGCGCACGCGAAGCAGCGCACCGTCGGAGCGGGGTGTTCGCGCATGGCAGGACTGGGATTCGGTCCACCCGACTTCGCGCTCTTCGAGATCGACGACCCCGACCAGCGCGCCGTCGCGCTCGAGGAGAAGCTCCAACCAAAGCTCGTCGGCATCGGGGCGCAGTGCGTCCCGGGGCTCGGCCGCGTGGCGGGGAAGGAGCTGTTCGTCCACCCCGGCAAGGTGGCGCACCGCAAGGGGAGCGCTCCGGAGGAGATCCTGGTCGCCTTCTGCGAGAGCGCGAAGGGGTACCGCGGCCTCCCGTTCCTCGCGGTCGTGATGACGCGGCAGCACCTGCACGCGCGCGTGGGGGTGCGCGGCGAGTCTTCCCGGCGGGGCGCCATGCAGAAGGCGCTCGAGCGCGAGGCGCCGAACCTCGCGAAGAAGGGGAAGCCGTTCCGCAAGCTGCGCCAGTTCCGCGGCTGGAACCACGAGGAGCTGCCCGAGCTCGCGCCGGCGCACTCCCCCGCGTTCTGGCTGGAGCTCGGCGAGGAGCTCGCGCCGGGCCGCGACGGCCTCGACGTCGGGATCGCGTGGACGCGCGAGGAGGCGCGCAGCCTCGCGCTCGGCGATCTGCTGGGCGTGTTCCGGGACCTGTCGCCGCTGTACAAGGTCCTCGCGAACGCCTCGTGACGGGATTCCGCAGTGCGTAGCCGGCGAGGAGCGGCCGGGCACATTTCGCTTCGCGAAAAGTGCCTCGGCCGGGTATCGAATTCCGGCTAGCTCTCCCCCGCGCCGCTCGCCCCCCCCGCGACCTCCGCCTCGGGGTGCTTCGCGCGCGAAGCCTCGGCGTCGGTGAGCCTGCGCTCCTCGCGCGCCGCGTCCCGCACCGCCTGGACGAGCTCGTCGTGATCGCGGCGGAGCGCCTCGTGCCGCCGCCGCAGCTCGGCGTACCGGTCCTGCGACAGCTCGAGCTCGCCCTTCTGCACCATGTAGACGCGCTTCTCGGTCTCGACCCGGCCGCGCGCGATCTTGAGGTCCTTCTCGAGCTCGAGCACGCGCCGCTTCGTCTCGGCGAGCTTCGCCTCGGCCTTGTCGGCGCGCTCCTTCTCCGCGGCGAGCCTGCCGTCGTCCGCGGGCGCGGCGGCGGGCGGGGGCGCCGCGGCGGGCGGTGCCGGGGCGGGCGCCGGCGCGGGCGGCGCCTCGGCGGG
>DASSQM010000271.1:0-4529 GCA_035702465.1 Anaeromyxobacter sp.
GATGATCATGGAGCGCCGCTCGGTGCCCATGATCACCTTGTCCTTCGCGAACTCGAAGTCGTCGATCGCGAGCTTCTCCTTGTTGCGGCGGGCGGCGTAGAGCGCGGCCTCGTTCACGAGGTTCTCGATGTCCGCGCCGGAGAAGCCCGGCGTGCCCCGGGCGATCTGGAGGAGATCGACGGACACGTCGAGCGGCGTCTTCTTCGTGTGCACCTTGAGGATGCCGAGCCGGCCGTTCAGGTCGGGGCGCGGCACCACGATGCGCCGGTCGAAGCGGCCGGGGCGGAGCAGCGCCGGGTCGAGCACGTCCGGCCGGTTCGTCGCCGCGATGAGGATGACGCCGTCGTTCGACTCGAAGCCGTCCATCTCGACGAGGAGCTGGTTCAAGGTCTGCTCGCGCTCGTCGTGGCCGCCGCCGAGGCCGGCGCCGCGGTGGCGGCCGACCGCGTCGATCTCGTCGATGAAGATGATGCAGGGCGCGTTCTTCTTCCCCTGCTCGAACAGGTCGCGGACGCGGGACGCGCCCACGCCCACGAACATCTCGACGAAGTCCGAGCCGGAGATCGAGAAGAACGGCACGCCCGCCTCGCCGGCGACGGCGCGCGCGAGGAGCGTCTTGCCCGTGCCGGGCGGGCCCATGAGCAGGACGCCCTTCGGGATGCGGCCGCCGAGGCGCGTGAACTTCTTCGGGTCCTTGAGGAAGGAGATGATCTCCTCGAGCTCGTCCTTGGACTCGTCGATGCCGGCGACGTCGGCGAAGGTGACCTTGTTGTGGTGCTCGGTCATGAGCTTCGCGCGCGACTTGCCGAAGCTCATCGCCTTGCCGCCGCCGGACTGGAGCTGCCGCATGAAGAAGAAGAAGAGGAGGAAGAGGAAGACGAGCGGCAGGTACTGCACGAGGACCGTCACCCAGATCGAGCTCTGGTCCGACTTCTGGAACGAGAGCGTCACGCCCTTCTCGCGGAGCTTCTCCGCGATGGTGGCGGACGCGTCGACCGGGCCCGTGGTCTTGAACCGCGTGTTGTCGCGGAGCGTCCCCTCGTAGTCGAAGTCCTTCACCGTGACTTCGCGGACCTCGCCGGCGTCGACCTTCGCCATGAACTGGCTCCAGTTCATGGGGTTCGGGTCCTTCGCGCCGCGCTGGAAC
The DNA here is from genome assembly GCA_035702465.1 of Anaeromyxobacter sp. Lineage (GTDB taxonomy): Bacteria > Myxococcota > Myxococcia > Myxococcales > Anaeromyxobacteraceae > Anaeromyxobacter. Next base: position 1,148 of record DASSQM010000271.1, read on the forward strand.
ACCATCCAGAGCGACACGAACATCGCGATCAGAAAGGCCCAGAGCAGGGCCGTCTTCAGGGACTGTCGCAAGCTCTCTTTCCCCTTCCGTGGGACGGAGTCGATGGGTAACCGGCGACGATGCGAGCCAAATTCCTGAACCGCACCGCCTCCCACCGCACGTCCCGGGACGTAGGGACCTTATAACAGCCCAGCCCCCCTTTTGCAGTCCGGCCTTGCGCCCTAGCCCTCGGCGCGCACGCGGACGGCGAGGCCCGCCCCCGAAGGTCCGAGGCCGGCGGCGACGGCGGCGAGGCCGGGCACCGCGACGATCCGGGATCCGGACGCGAGGACGAGCAGCCCCTCGCGTTCCTCGCGCGGGATCTTCCTGTCGATGAGCCAGCTCTTCAGCTTCTTCGTTCCCTGCCCGCCGTCCGGCTGGAACCGGTCGCCGGGCCGCCGCGTCCGGAGCGAGAGCGGCCAGGGCACGTCGGCGGGCCGGCGGGCGAGCACCTCCACGACGCCGCGCGTCGGCACCGCGTAGCGACCGGGGCCGGGGATCTCGAGGGGCGGGAAGGCGCGCGCCTGCTCGGCAGGCCGCCGGACCTCGAGCCGTCCATAGCGGCAGCGGACCTCGAGCCCTCCGGGCAGCGCCGCGCAACCCGGCCGCGCGCGCCGGGCGAGCGCGAGCGCCGCCTCGACGTGCTTCGCCTCCAGGTGCGCGCCGCGGCCGCTCGCGTTCCGCCAGAGCGCCCGCACCGCGCGACGGCGAACCGCCGCGGGCGCGCGAGAGAGGCGCGCGAGGTCGACCGACGTCCCCGCTCCCACGAGCGCGACGGCGCGCCGCGAGAGCGCGCGCTCGTCCTCGCGCGCGAGGTCCGCCGCCCGCGCCAGCGCGCGCTCCGCGGCGGGCGCGAGCGCGAGGAGCGCCGGCCAGAGCGAGAGGCGCAGGCGATTCCGCGCGTACCGCGGCGTCGCGTTCGTGGGATCGTCGCGCCAGGGGATGCCGAGATCCGCGAGGTAGCGGATGCCCTCCGCGCGAGGGCGATCGATGAGCGGGCGCACGAGGCGGCCGCGCCGCGGCGGAATGGCCGAGAGGCCGCGCGCGCCCGCGCCGCGGAGGAGCCGCAGGAGCACGGTCTCCGCCTGGTCCGTCTGCGTGTGACCCGTGGCGATGCGCGTCGCGCCGACGCGGTCCGCCTCGGCGCGGAGCGCCGCGTACCGCGCCCTGCGCGCGGCCGCCTGCACGTTTCCCCGCCCGACGACGACGCGGACGCACGAGAGCGACACGCCCAGCGCCGCGCACGCCGCCGCGGCGCAGGCGGCGTCCTCCTCCGCGCCGGCGCGCAGCCCGTGGTCGACGTGGAGGGCCGCGACGGCCGCGAGCTCGCCTGCGGCGCGCAGCCGCGCCAGCGCGGCGAGGAGCGCCGTCGAGTCCGGACCCGCCGACAGCGCGACGAGGACCCGGTCCGCCGGGCCGAACAGCCCGCGGCGCCGGGCGGTGGCGAGGACGGACGCGTCGTATGGATGTCGAACCTTGCGCACGGGGCGAGCGCGGAAGCGCGGAGTCGTTTATACTCGGTACGACGTCGCCGGAAGATGGCGGGCCGGTCGTGGAGGCCGCCGCGAGAGGGGCCGGCGATCACGGGAGGTCGAGGGGAGCAAGAGCCCGCCCGGAGTTGCCTTTCGATAACGGGAATGAGATGTTGGGGCGCGGCTGTTGACGAGAGCGGGGACGGCGACAATTTTGAAGCGCTGGGCCTAGGGGTCCCCCCCCTCCCCCTCTGGGCCCACGGAGAGCCGGCAGTGATGCCGGCTCTCCTCTTTTTCGGGGACCCTTCTCCGCAGACGCTGCGCGCAAACTGCGACCTCCACCCACCGTGGCGCCCCCGGCGCGCTGCGCCTGAAGTCCCCCTGATTGGGCAACGTTTCCTTGACCACTGCCGTTGGTCCAGCGTACAAACGCTGCGATCGTCCCACGAGTCAACACGGCGGAGCCTTGATGCCCGGAACCGACAAGCGAAAGCAGTCGCTCTATTTCCCCGAGGACATGCTGAACGAGATCCAGGCCGAGGCGAACCGGCAGGACAGGTCCCTCTCGTGGATCGTCCAGCAGGCGTGGCGGATCGCGCGCGGGGAGATCATGCGTTTCCCGTCCGTGAACGACGTGCTCTCGGGCGTCGCGCGCGAGGACGAGCGCGAGGAGAAGGGCGGGTAGATCCGGAGCCGCGCGCAGTCCCCGCGGCCGCTGCTCTCGCGCCCGCGCCGGCCACCGGCGCGGGCTTCGCTTTTTCCGGCGCCGCTCGGGCGCGCGGAAGCTCCCGTTTTTTGACGCGCCCACCGGCGGAGCGATACCCTCGCAGGGTCCGGATATCGCCTACCGCGCGCCATGCCCAAGCCCATCCCCGAGGAGATCCCCGAAGCCACCGCAGAGCTCATCGGAGAGGGGGACGCCTACGCGAAGCCCCCCGAGCTCGGGGAGACCGTCGCCGACGACGGAGCGGGCCCGCCGCCGCGGCCGCCCCGCTCGGCGGCCCTCAAGATCGCGATCGCGCTGGGCGCGGTGCTCCTCGTGGGCGCCGCCCTGCTCCTCTACCGCGCGCACCACCGCCGCAAGGTGCTGGCGGAGGGGCTCGCCCGGGCCGAAGCCCTCCTTCGCCTCGACACCGCCGCGGGGTACCGCGAGGCGGCCACCCTGCTCGAGCCGCTCGCGGAGATGGACCGCGTCGAGGCGGCGAGCGTGCGGGCGTTCGCGCTCGCGATGCTCTTCGCGGACTACCGCGCCGCCGAGCTCGAGGCCGAGATCGAGGGGCTCCTCGTCGCGCCGGCGCGCGCCGAGGCAGTCCCCCCGCACGCGCAGCTCGCGATGGCCGCGGTCGCGCTCGGCCGGCGCGAGGCCGGCAGCGCGGCGACGACCGCGGGCCGCGCCGGCGAAGGCGCGTGGGCGCGGGTGCTCCAGGCGCGCGTGGCGCTCCTCGCCGGAAACGTCGGCGCGGCGCTCGATCCGGCCGCGGCCGCCGCTGCCGAGGGCGCGTTCCCGCCGGGCCTCGCGCTTCACGGTGACGCGCTGCGGAGGCTCCGCAAGGACCCGCGCGCGGCTCGCGCCGCGTACGAGGCCGCGCTCGCGGCCTCGCCGCTGCAGCCGCGCGCCGCGTACGGCCTCGCGAAGCTCGCCCTCGCCGGGCAAGCGCCGGCGGACGCCGCCGGCACGGCCCTGCAGCGGATCCTCTCCGACGCGGCGGGCACGCCGGCCCAGGAGCGGAGCCGCGCAGCGCTGCACCTCGCCGCCCTCCTCCTGCGCGGCGGGAACCGCGCCGCGGCCGACGCCGCCCTCGACGGCGCGGCGCTCTCCGGTGCCGCCCGCACCTGGGCGACGCGCGCCGCGGCGGTCGAGGCGGAGAACC
>DASSQM010000272.1:0-4406 GCA_035702465.1 Anaeromyxobacter sp.
CCGGTCGTCCGGGGGCCCGCAACAGCCGCCGGGGCGCGGGCCCGCCTCCCGCGGCCGGCCTCGCCGATCGCGGCGGCGGCCCTGCGCGCGGGCGCGCGGCCTCGCGGCCGATGGCGCGGCGCGCCGTCGGATTTCCGCCCCGGCGCCGTCGTCCGCCCTTGCGGGACGGCGCGCAATGGGCCAGAATCTGGCCCCTTTTTCGGACCGGTCGCGTCGACAAACGGCCTGCGCCCAGGCCGCCCGCCGCGATCGGCACGCTTCCCCGGACGTTCACTTCTCCGCCTGGAGGAACGAGCCCCCATGTCGACGAAAGCGCTGAAGCCCATCCTCACGAACCCGCTCGATGCGCCGGAGAAGGTGGAGTTCACCATCCCGGGCGAGATCGCCCGCGCGACGGGCGGGTACGAGGAGGCGATGAAGGAGGGCTACGACCTCATCCAGCGCCCCATCCGCTCCGTCCCCATCGAGCAGATCGAGAAGCAGCATGCGAAGAAGCGCATGACGGTGTGGGAGCGGATCCGGGTCCTCACGGACAAGGAGCCGATCGTCCTCTTCCAGAACTGGGGCAAGAACCTCGACGGCGCCTCGCTCGTCACCGCGGTCCTCGACATCGGCGGCCGCGACGTCGCCTGCTACGGCCACGACTTCACCGTGCGCGCCGGCTCGATGGACGCGACGAACGGCTCGAAGCTCGCCCGGCTCTTCCGCCTCGCGGGCGAGCGCGGCATCCCCCTCATCGGCATGAACGACAGCGCCGGCGCGTACGTGCCGGCCGGCGTCGGCGGACTCGACGGCTACGCCGAGGCGTTCACCGCGCTGCGGAAGATCTCCGGCGTGGTCCCGTCGATCATGTGCATGTTCGGCTTCAACGCCGGCGGCGGGTCGTACCTCCCGCGGCAGGGCAGCTTCGTCATCCAGCCGGCGGACACGTTCTTCGGCCTCACCGGCCCGGGCGTCGTGAAGACCGTGCTCGGCGAGGACATCACGGCCGAGGACCTCGGGGGGCCCAAGGTCCACGGGGCCTCCGGCGTGGCGGACCTCACCGTCGCCGACGAGCTCGCGGCGCTGCGCCAGGCGGTGCGGCTCATGAGCTACATCCCGGACAACAACCACGTGGCGCCGCCGTTCGAGGAGACGAGCGACCCGCTCGACCGCAAGACCTGGGAGATCAACACGCTCCTCAAGAAGGCCTTCAACTCGCCGGCCGGGTTCAACACGCCCTTCGACGTGTCGATCATCATCCAGGGCGTCTGCGACTACGGCGACTACTTCGAGCTGCAGCCGGAGCGCGCGAAGGAGGTCGTGACCGCGTTCGGCCGCCTGGGCGGGCACGTGGTGGGCTTCGTCGCGAACAACAGCGCCGTCGGCTCCGGCCAGATCGACTGCGACTCGGCGGTGAAGATCGCGAGGTTCGTCCGCTTCTGCAACATCTACAACATCCCCATCATCTTCATGGAGGACACGACGGGCTTCCTCCCGGGCCGCGAGCAGGAGGCGCGCGGCATCGTGCAGGCGGGCCGCTCCATGCTCGACGCCATCGTCGACGTGCGGACGCCGCGCATCCTCCTCATCCTGCGCAACGCGTTCGGCGGCGCGTACGCCTCGTACAACAACTACCCGACGGGCGCGGATCTCGTGCTCGCGCTGCCCACCACGCGCCTCGCCGTGATGGGCCCCGCCGGCAAGGAGTTCGTCTACAAGGACGAGCTCCGGAAGATCCGGTCCGAGGCCGCCGCCATGGCGAAGAAGGGCGCCGCGCAGCGCGCCGCCGCCGGCATGGAGGGCGCCCAGGCGAAGAAGGACGCCGAGAAGGAGGCGGCCGAGTGGCTCAAGGCGCAGGAGGCGCTGCTCAACCGCCGGTACGAGAAGGAGCTCATGAACCCGAAGGAGGGCCTCGCCCTCGGGTCGATCTCCTCGCTCGTGATGCCGACGGACCTGCGGGAGGCGCTCGCGACGAACCTGCACTTCCTGCTCCGCCACTACACGCCATCCGCCATGACCGGCCCGCAGCGCGAGTTCCACTAGGCCGAACGGGACCTGACCATGCTCCGCACCTACCTCGCCCGCAAGGCCGCCCTGGGAGACCCGATGGCTTCGACCGTGGACTGGTACAAGGACAACCCGCTCACGCACCGCGACCGCCGGCTCTCGGCGTCGCCGTCGGCGTGGGTGCGGTCGTTCTCCTGCGAGGACCTCCGGCCCCTCATCGTGTGCCGCGGCCCCATCCGCAAGGAGGCCATGGACGTCTTCGAGGAGATGGGGATCCGCCACTACGGCATCCTGCTCTCGGAGAAGGACTCGATCGTCTACCCGAACGCGCTCGCGCCCGAGCTGCGCCAGCTCGTCGACACGAGCCGGGTGCACCGCGTGCCCGACTACTCCGGCGCCTCGAAGGAGGAGCGCGTCGAGCGGATGAACCAGATCGTCCAGATCGCGAAGGACAACGGGTACGACTCGGTCTTCGCGGGCTACGGGTTCATGGCCGAGGACGAGGAGTTCGTCGCGACCATCGAGAGGGCGGGCCTCAAGTTCATCGGCCCGAACTCGGTCACGCAGGCGCGCGCCGGCAAGAAGGACGAGGCGAAGCGGACGGCGGTGGAGGTGAAGGTCTCGACCACGCCCGGCGTGAACAACGTCACGGCGAAGACGCTCGTCGCGAAGCACAAGACGCGCAAGCAGCTCCTCGCGCTCGCCGAGGCGGAGGGGCTCCAGGTCGATCCGAAGGCGCTCGCCGACGAGAGGCTGCCGCTCGAGGAGCTCGCCGACGCGATCCTGATGGCTTCGTACGCGAAGGGCATCGACCTCTACACCATCGACGAGCTCGGCGCGCAGGTGCAGCGCGAGGTCACCGAGATGTTCCGGAAGTACCCGGGGAGCCGCGTGCGCCTCAAGGCCATCGGCGGCGGCGGCGGCAAGGGCCAGCGCATCCTCGGCGGCATCCTCCTCTCGGTCGTGAACCCCGACGAGAAGCTCGTCCGGGAGGCCGCGGCCGAGGCGCCCGCCCTCGTGCGCGAGGTGCTCTCCGAGGTGAAGGCCACCGGCGTCGGCGACAACAAGAACGTCCTCATCGAGCTCAACATCGAGCAGACCCGCCACAACGAGATCCAGCTCCTCGGCAACGGCAAGTGGTGCGTGGCCCTCGGCGGCCGCGACTGCTCGCTGCAGATGCACGAGCAGAAGCTCCTCGAGGTGTCGGTCACGCAGGAGGGCCTCCTGGGCGCCATCGCCCGCGCCGAGAAGGCGGGCAAGGCCGAGGAGGCGAAGGCGCTCCGCACGGACCTCGAGATCCTGAAGCGGATGGAGGACGACGCCGCCCGCTTCGGCGCGGCCGTCGGCCTCGACTCGGCGTCGACGTTCGAGTGCATCGTCGACCGCGATCGCTACTACTTCATGGAGGTGAACACCCGGATCCAGGTGGAGCACCGGGTGACGGAGCTGTGCTACTCGCTGCGCTTCGCGAACCCCGACGACCCGGCGGACGCGTTCGTGGTCGAGTCGCTCGTCGAGGCGATGGCGCTCCTCGCGCGGCACAAGGAGCGGCTCCCGAAGCCGGCGCGCATCTCGCGCTTCCCGGCCTCGGTCGAGGCGCGCCTCAACGCGACGGACGCGTCGCTCTCGCCGCACGCGGGCGGCCTCATCCGCTTCTGGTCGAAGCCGATCGAGGGCGAGATCCGCGACGACCAGGGCATCAGCATGCCGAACCCGGACACCGGCATGTTCATGCGCTACCGCGTGGCGGGCGCGTACGACTCGAACATCGCGCTCCTCCTGACGAAGGGGGACGACCGGCTCGACAGCTACCTGCACCTCGCCCAGGTGCTCGGCAAGACGAGCCTGCGCGGGATCCAGCTCGCCACGAACCTCCAGTTCCACTACGGGCTCGTGAACTGGTTCATCGGGCAGAACGTCATGGCGAAGCCGACCACGCGCTTCGTCGTGCCCTACCTCACCCTCGTGGGCCAGCTGAAGGACGAGGCGAACAAGCTCGACCTCGCGCACGCCTTCGCGCACATGAAGCAGCACTACGCGGCGCACATCCAGAAGGACGGCGCGACGGATCCCGCCGTGGTGAAGGCGATGGGCGAGGTGCTCGACCGCAAGTTCACGCTCCTCACCCGGGTCATGGAGCGCCTCATCGAGGACCCGCACCTGCTCGCGGGGTGGCTCGCGCTCAACCGGCGCCAGTACCGGATCGACGGCGGGAAGGTCTTCTGGATCCGCAACCCCCTCGGCGTGCTCAGCGACACCTACGAGTACCTGAACATGGCGTGGGACCCGAAGGCGCCCGCGGCCGAGGTGATCTGGCAGCACGACCACGAGCTGCTCCAGCGCTCCATCCGCTTCTACCAGTCGCTCCGCGCGACGTTCGGGCTCCGCCGCGAGGAGTTCTACAAGCTGAACGAGAT
>DASSQM010000273.1:0-11639 GCA_035702465.1 Anaeromyxobacter sp.
TCCGGCTGACCAGCGCCGAGCGCAAGACGCTGCTGGTCGCGGGCGCGGCGGCGGGGATGTCGGCGACGTTCTCCGCCCCGGTCTCCGCCGCGCTGCTCGCGGTCGAGCTGCTCCTCTTCGAGTGGAAGCCACGGAGCTTCATCCCGGTCGCGGTCGCGGCCGCTGCCGCCGCGGCGATCCGCGTGCCGCTCCTCGGGGCGGGGCCGATCTTCCCGGTGCCGCCGCATCCCGCCCCCGGCGCGGGGCAGCTCGCGGCGGCGCTCGGCCTCGGCGTGTGCATCGGCCTCTGCTCGGCGGCGCTCACGGTGGCGCTCTACGCCGTCGAGGACCTCTTCCACCGGCTCCCCGTGCACTGGATGTGGTGGCCCGCCATCGGCGGCGCCTTCGTCGGCGTCGCCGGCCTCCTCGATCCGCGGGTCCTCGGCGTCGGGTACGGCACCATCCACGCGCTGCTGCGCGGTGAGCTCGTGGGGGCGACGCTCGTCGGCCTCCTGGTCGCGAAGTCGCTCGCCTGGACGCTCGCGCTCGGATCGGGCACGTCGGGCGGAGTGCTCGCGCCGCTCCTCATGATCGGCGCGGGGCTGGGCGCGCTCCTCGGCGGGACCGCGCCGGGTGGCGGCGCGGGCGCCGGGCCGTGGGCGCTCGTGGGCATGGCCGCGATGATGGGCGGCACGATGCGCTCGCCCCTCACGGCGATGATCTTCACGCTCGAGCTCACGCAGGACGTGAAGGCCCTCCCCGCGCTCCTCGCGGCGTGCGTCGCGGCGCAGGCGGTGACCGTGCTCCTCCTCAAGCGGTCCATCCTGACCGAGAAGGTGGCGCGCCGAGGCTTCCACCTCTCGCGCGAGTACATGGTCGATCCGCTCGAGCTGTGCCGCGTGCGCGACGTGATGGACCCGGACCCGCCGACCGTCCCCGCCGACCTGACCGTCGCCGAGCTCGCCCGCCGGATCGCCGCGGGCGACCCCTCGGCCACTCGCCGCCAGGGCCTGTGCGTCGTCGACGGCGACGGCCGCCTGGGCGGCATCATCACCCGCGGAGACGTGATGAAGGCGCTCCGCGGCGAGGCGCCGCCGGACGCCACGGTCCTCGAGGCCGGCGAGCGCCGCGTCGTCGTTGCCTACGCCGACGAGACGGTCCGCGACGCCGTGGTCAAGATGCTGCGCCATGGCATCGGACGCCTGCCGGTCGTGAGCCGCGACGACGCGGCGAGGCTCGTCGGCTACCTCGGGCGCGCGAACGTGATGGCGGCGCGCTCGAGGTGGTACCGGAGCGAGCACGCGCGCGACCGCGGGTGGGTCGCGCGCGCGGACACCTCGCCGTCCTGAGCTAGTTCCCGATCAGCCCGAAGAACACGTCGGGCTGCTGGTGCGTGCCGGCCGCGGGCGAGCCCGGCGGGCTCGTCCAGGTGTTCCGGTTGTCGCCCCAGGCGGCGAGCGTGTTCCCGTCGCCGTCTCCCCTCACCGACAGGTACTCGCCGATGTCGTAGCAGGAGACGATGGCGCGGTCGTAGTTCGTGGTGGCCGTCGGCGTCCTCGGCACGTTGCTCGGCGTGAGGTCGAAGCTCGTCGTGCTCAGCCGCTGGGTGCTCGCCACGCGGATGCCCGGCCCGAAGCGCAGGCTCGCCGCGTCCACGCGGAGCTGCCCGTTCGCCTGCTGCACGTAGTACGCGACGTGCCCGGCCGCGCCGTTGTCGGTCATCGACAGGTTCGGGTGCACGTGCTGCGGGTCCGCGGCGCTCGTCGCGGCGATGGTCGCCGTCGCCCACGTCGCGCCGCCGTCGCGGGAGAAGGCGGCGCGGATGTCCGAGCCCTGCGACGAGTCGCCGAAGAACGGGCTCCGGTTCGAGTTCACGACGAACGCGAAGCGCCCGTTCGCCGCCGCCGCGTGCGGCTGCGAGACGAGCCGCGTGGCGTGGCTGAACTCCGGGAACTGGAAGATCACGTTTCCGTTCGCGTCTTTGATCTGCCGACCGAGCCCGGTGTCGGCGCCCTGCACGAGCGCGTTGCGGATGCCGCCGCCGCGGCAGTCGTTGAGCAGGCCGGGCGTGACGTTCGGGAACGCGAACGCGTCCACCGCGCCCGGCACGTTGAACGCGAGGAACCGGAACGTGAGGCCGCCGTCGTCCGAGACGAGCACCCGCACGAAGTCGGCGTCCGCGTCGCTGAAGTGCAGGAACGGGATGTAGAGGCGCCCGCTGCTCTGGTCCACCACGGGGTTCGAGAACTGGATGAACGAGGAGACGACGCCGTCGTCCTGCGGGGCGAAGAGCTGCCGCGTCGTCCACGTCGCGCCCGCGTCGATGCTACGCGCGAGCCACAGCTCGCTCCCGGTGGTGTTCCCGTTCGCGTCGGACTTGAAGCTCGTCCACGTGACGTAGAGGTTGTCGCGGAAGCCGGCGCGCGGATCGGGCCCGATGGCGAGCCACTCCTTGTCGGCCCCGTCGTCGAGGACCACGGGCGTGGCGGCGGTCCACGTGTCGCCGAAGTCCGAGCTCCTGTTGATGATGAGCCCGCTCGCCCCCGCGGCGTCGACGCCGAGGCTCGCGTAGAAGACGTTGCCGTGCCGGTCCATGGCGAGCGCGGGATCGCCGAACGTGAAGGGCGCGTCCGGCGAGGCCGGCGGCACGAAGCCGCTCTTCCACGTCCGCCCGCCGTCGTGGGAGGTGGAGAACCCGCTGAAGAGGAGCTGCGTGAAGGCGAGGCCGGAGCCGGGGAAGAACTCCACCACGCCGCCAGCCGAGGTGTTGTAGCCCACGACCACGTGCCGCCCGCGCGCCACGAGCGACGTCTCGCTCTGCGTGGAGAACTCGAACGGGCGCGTCACGACGACCGCCGGGTCGAACGTCTGGATGTGGTCGAGGGCGGGATCGTTCACCTGCCGGTTCACGAGGTCACCGCCGCCCCCCGCGGCCGCAGGGGCGACCGAGGCGGCGGGCAGGCCAGGACCCTGCGGCAGGTTCCCGCTCTGCACCGCACGCTGGAACGAGCGGAGCAGCTGGCCTCCGGGCGACAGGTTGCCCTTCAGCGCGAGGCTGTCGGCCTCGCCCGCGTCGAACGCCGGCCCGTCTTCGACGGGCAGGACGAGCGCGCCGTTCACGCGGACGGTCTGGGCGCGCGCGGCGGGCGGAGCGAGCGCGAACGCGAGCGATGCGAGGAGCACGAAGAGCTTCGAGGTGACGAATCCGGTGCGCGACGATGCGGCCACGCGAGCCTCCTTCCCGGCGAGCGGGGGCGACGATGTGGGAGGACTCGTTACATCCCCGGCGGACGGGCTCGCAGCCGCTCGGACGGGTGCCCGCCGCACGGGACTCCCCTGCGAGGACGGCGGCCTGCGTCGGCGCCCTCCCCGGCGGGGACCGGCGGCGCCCCTCGCGGGCAGGCGCCTCGCCGGATGCCCATCTTCGAGGCATGAGACGGATCGCGAGCGACGGGCGAGATACCTTCCATCGCCTCGCCTACCGCGTCGCCGACGGCGCCGGCACCGCGCGCGCGTTCGGGGTCGCGGTGGTGGTGGTGGTGGCCTGGCTCGTCACGGGCCCGATCTTCGGGTTCAGCGACTCGTGGCAGCTCGTCATCAACACCGGCACGACGATCGTGACGTTCCTCATGGTGTTCCTCATCCAGGCGACCCAGAACCGCGACGCGCGCGTGCTGCACCTGAAGCTGGACGAGCTCATCCGCTCGAACCAGACCGCGCGCAACACGCTCGCGGACCTCGAGCACGCGACGGACGAGGAGATCGACACGCTCGAGCGCGAATTCCACCGCATCCGCGCGCGGGCCCGGCGCCAGCACGGCGACGAGCCCGCGAAGCAGACGCAGTGAGCGGTCGTTTCCTGCGGAGCTCACCCGCGAGCCACGCCCCTCGCTACAGGTGGTGCGGCCTTCGCATCGTGTCCGCGTGGCGCGGCGGCGGCATCTTCGCCGTGGTCCGCGGCGGGCGGACGAGCGTCGTCCCCGCGATGTGATCGGACGGGATCGTCGCCGCGAAGGTGGGCGGGTTCTGCGCGCGCACGTTCGTGAAGGCCTCGTATCCGGAGGCGAGCTTGATGAGCGTCGGCTCGCTGAACGCGCTCCCGAAGAAGCTGATCCCCAGCGGCACGCCGAACACCATTCCCGCTGGAACCTGGATGATCGGGTAGCCCGGCCCCGCGGCGAGGCCCGAGGTCCCGAAGATGAAGTGGTCGCCGTAGACGAGGTCCGTCGCCCACGCCGGGTTGTCGGTCGCGCTCACCACCGCGTCGAGGTTGAACTGCGAGATCGCGGCGTCGACGCCGTTCACGCCGGCGTTGTGATCGATCGCGAGCGCCTGGTTGTAGGTGAGCCCTCCGAAGGCCGGTTGCGGATCGTCCGGGCCGGGCGCGAGCGCGTTGACGAAGTCGAAGATGTCCTGGTTGAAGAACGGCATCTCGACGTCCGCGTTCGCGTTGTTGAAGTCGATGGCGGTCTGGAGGGTCCCGCCGGCGACGGGCACGCCCACGCGCGTCGCGAAGTACGCCTTGACGTCGTTGCGGAAGTCGAAGGAGATGACGAGGAACTCGCCGTCCGCGGAGGCGAAGGTGAATCCCGCCGCATCGAGGTCGATGACCGTGGCGCCTGCCGCGGTCAGCGCCGCGAACGCGGCCTCGAACGCGTCCACCACGGGCTGCGGCGTCGGGACGAACGGATCGAACCCGCCGAGCCCGGCTCGCGTGACGCCGAGGCGCGCGCCGACGAGGCCCCGGGGGTTCACGAACTGCGTGTCGTCTCTCGGGAGGTTGACCGGGCGCGTCTTCCCCGTCCCCTGCCACCCGAGCGGAACGCCGCCGGTCGCCGGATCGCGGCCGTCGAACGCGCGGCTCTGGATGACGCCGAGCGTGGCGGCGGCGTCGGCGACCGTGCGCGCGTGGATGCCGACCGTGTCCTGCGTGTGCGAGATCGGCACCACGCCGGCGCGGCTCGTGAGGCCCACCGTCGGCTTGAGCCCGACGACGCCGTTCGCGTTTCCGGGACAGACCACGCTGCCGTCCGTCTCGGTGCCGAGCGAGACCGCGCTGAAGTTGGCGGTGGCCGCGGCGCCGGACCCCGAGCTCGAGCCGCAGGGGTTCCGGTCGATGCCGTACGGGTTGTGCGTCTGCCCTCCCCGGCCGGACCAGCCGCTGATGGACTCGAACGAGCGGAAGTTCGCCCACTCCGAGAGGTTCGTCTTGCCGAGGATGACCGCCCCGCCGGCGCGCAGGTTCGCGGCGACGGTCGAGTCGAGCAGCGCGGGCGCGCCGACGAGCGCGAACGAGCCGGCGGAGGTCTGCATCCTGTCCCCCGTGTCGATGTTGTCCTTGAGCAGGACGGGGATGCCGTGCAGCGGCCCGAGCGTCCTGCCGCGCCGGCGGGCCAGGTCCGCCGCGCGCGCCTGGGCGAGCGCGTCGGGGTTGATCTCGATCACGGCGTTCACGCCCGGTCCGCCCTGATCGAGCGCGAGGATCCGCCGGATGTACTCGTTCGTGAGGGCTTCCGACGTCAGCAGCCCTGCGGCCATGTCGGCCTGGAGCTGCGCGAGCGTCGCCTCTGCGTGAGGGAACTGCGGTTGTGGGACCGCCGCCGCCGCGCTCGAAGAGGCGAGCAGCGCGACGGCGAGGATCCGCAGGATCGACGAACGGTTCATGGGTACCTCCTGCGAAGCGGGTCCGCCGGCGCGCTCGCGGGCGCTCCGGGAGATGCATCGGACCGGGGAATGGGCCGGCCGCTAACCGCTCCCTCCGTGGAGGGCACGGCCGGATGGGGGGTTGAACCCATTCCGTCGCACCCGGCTCACAACCAGGTACACGCCGAGGCGAGGCAGGCCGGACCCGGAGACCGGGTCTCGGCCTCCGAGGAGGCAGGCCATGCGGAGGGATCCCGACCGCTTCTGGAACCCGTACCTCGGCGGCGTCGCGCTCGGGCTCGTCCTGCTCGCCACGCTCGTCGTGATGGGCAAGGGCCTCGGCGCGTCGAGCGCGAACTTCCGCGCCGGCGTCTGGGCGGTGCGGGCGATCGCGCCCGAGCACGTGGCGAGCACGCCCGCCCTTTCATGGGTGGCGCGCGACAGGCACCCGCTCGACGACTGGATCGTGCTCGAGGTGCTCGGCGTCGCGATCGGCGGCGCGCTGGGCGCCATCACCTCCGGACGCTTCGGGCGCGAGGTGCTGCGCGGCCCGACCATGGGCGCCGGCGGGCGCCTCGTGCTCGCGGTCGGCGGGGGCGCGCTGATGGGATTCGCCGCGCGCCTCGCCCGCGGCTGCACCTCGGGCCAGGCGCTGTCCGGCGGCGCCGTCATGTCGGTCGGCGCGTGGGCGTTCATGCTCTCCGTGTTCGCCGGCGGGTACGCCATGGCGTGGTTCGTGAGGAGGCAGTGGCGATGACGACCTTCCCCTTCGAGTCGCTCTCCGGCGAGCACCGCGACATCGGCCTCGCCGTCGGGGTCGCCATCGGCATCGCGTTCGGGTTCGTGCTCGAGCGCTCCGGCTTCGGCCGCGCGCAGAAGCTCGTCGGCCAGTTCTACGGGACCGACATGACGGTGCTGAAGGTGATGTTCACCGCCATCGCCACCGCCATGCTCGGCCTCGTCGTGCTCTCCAGCGCGGGCGTGCTCGACCTCGGCGCCGTCCAGGCGTTCTACCCGACGTACCTCTGGCCCATGGTCGCGGGCGGCGCCGCGCTCGGCGCGGGCTTCGTGATGGCGGGCTACTGCCCCGGCACCTCGATCGTCGCGGCAGCCTCCGGCAAGCTCGACGGCGCGGCGACGGTGCTCGGCGTCGTCGTCGGCTCGCTCGCGTACGCCGAGGCGGAGCCTCTCCTCCGCCCGTTCCTGCGCGCGGGCGAGCTCGGCACGTACACGCTCTCGCGGATGCTCGGCCTGCCGGCGGGCGCGGTCGTCGCGCTCGTCGCCGGCGTCGCCGTCGGGGCGTTCCTCGCGGCGGAGCGGATCGAGCGGTGGCTGTCCTCGACGGCTGCGCGGACGTCGGCCGCGCCGTAGCGGTAGCTCGACCTCGACGTCGACGGCGACCTCGACCGGGACCTCGACCCCGATCCTCGTCGCGACGGCCGCCGCTGCCGCGGGCGCGCCGCGCGGTTAAGCCTCCTCGCATGATCGAGCGCGTCGTGAAGGACGTCATCACCCCCATGGCCGCCAGCGACGGGGCCGGCGTGCGCCTGAAGCGCAGCATCGCCACCCCGACGCTCGACCACCTCGACCCCTTCTTCCTCTTCGACCACTTCGGCTCGGAGAACCCCGACGACTACATCGCAGGGTTCCCCATGCACCCGCACCGCGGCATCGAGACGGTGACGTACATGCTCGACGGCAGCGTCGCCCACCGCGACAGCCTCGGCAGCTCCGGGCTCATCGGCGCGGGAGACGTGCAGTGGATGACCGCCGGGAGCGGGATCCTGCACGAGGAGATGCCCAGGGTCGGCCCTCGCCGGCTGGAGGGCTTCCAGCTGTGGGTGAACCTCCCGGCGAAGCTCAAGATGACCGAGCCGCGCTACCAGGACGTCCCCGCGGGCCGGATCCCCGAGGTCGCCCGCCCGGACGGCGCGCGGGTACGCGTCGTCGCCGGCGAGGTGGACGGCGTCCGCGGCGCGGTGCGGGAGATCTTCGCCGATCCCACGTACCTCGACGTCGCCCTTCCGGCGGGCGGCAGCTTCGAGCAGCCCGTCCCGCGCGGCCACGCGGCGCTCCTCTACGTCTTCCGCGGGGAGATCGCCGTGGGCGGCGCGAGGGCCGGACGGCCCGTCGCTGCGCCCAGCCTCGCCATCCTCGCCGACGGCGACGTCGTGCGGGCACGCGCGGGGAGCGCTCCGGCGCGCTTCCTGCTCCTCTCGGCCCAGCCGCTCGGCGAGCCCTACGCGCGCTACGGCCCCTTCGTCATGAACACGCGCGAGGAGATCGCGGAGGCGCTCGACGACCTGCGCTCCGGCACGTTCGTGAGGGCGAAGGCGCGAAGGTAGGCCGCGGACGAGCGCAGGGGCAGCCGGATGAGGCTGCCCCGGAGCGAGCGGGGGGATCGGGGGGGCGCGAGGCCCGGAGGGCCGAGTGTCCCCCCGTCACGACAGGTTGTGGAACACCCGCTGGACGTCCTCGTCCT
The DNA here is from genome assembly GCA_035702465.1 of Anaeromyxobacter sp. GTDB lineage: Bacteria > Myxococcota > Myxococcia > Myxococcales > Anaeromyxobacteraceae > Anaeromyxobacter. Next base: position 8,105 of record DASSQM010000273.1, read on the forward strand.
GCTCGAGCGCGTCCACCATCTCGAGGACCTCCTTCGCCTGGTCCTCCGGGAGCTGGACGGGGTTCTGCGGGACGTACTCCGACTCCGCCGAGATGAGCGGGAGCTTTCGCTGCTCGATCGCGTGCTGGAGATGGCCGAAGCTCTCGAACGCGCAGCGGATCACGAGCTGCTTCTCGCCCTTCTCGCCGGTCCCCTCCCCCATCTCCTCGAGCCCGTGGTCGATGAGGTCGAGCTCGACGGCGTCCTGGTCGATCCCGTCGGGCGAGAGGCGGAACACCCCCATGTGCTTGAACTGGAACGCGACGCTCCCCGACGTCCCGAGGTTGCCGCCGTACTCCTTGAAGTGCATGCGGACGTTCGCGACGGTCCGCGTGACGTTGTCCGTGGCCGTCTCGACGAGCACCGCGATGCCGTGGGGCGCGTACCCCTCGTACAGGACCACGTCGTAGGCCTTCTGGTCCTGGCCGCTCGCCCGCTTGATGGCGGACTCGACCTTGTCCTTCGGCATGTTGACGGCGCGCGCGTTCTGGATGGCGCGGCGGAGCGCCGGGTTGTGGTCCGGGCTCGGCCCGCCCGACTTCACCGCGATGGCGATGTCCTTGGCGACGCGCGTGAACGCCTTCGCCATCTTGTTCCAGCGCGCGAACATCGTCGCCTTGCGCGTCTCGAAGATCCGTCCCATGTCTCTCGTCGCTCCTGAGCGGCGGCGCCGCACGCCGCCGGGCGGGTTTATCGCACCGAGGCGCCCGCCCGCGCCAGCCTTTCGCGCGCGCGCCCACCCCCGAGGAGCCGCCGCTCCGCCAGCTCCAGCCAGGCGCGCGTCGCCGGCGGGAGGTGGCGGTCCCTGCGCCAGATGAGCGCCACCTTCCACGGGAGGACCGGCTCGATCAGGGGGACGGTGCGCACCCTGCGCTCGTCGAGCTGGCTGCCGATCGTGCGCGGCAGGAGCGCCACGCCGATGCGCGCGGCGACCATCTCCACGATGAAGTCCCAGTGCGAGCTCTCGCTCGTCACGGCGGGGGTGAAGCCGCTCCGCCGGCACGCCTCGAGGATCTGGCCGTGGAGGGCGAACTCCGGCCGGTAGAGCGCGAACCGGGAGTCGCGGAGCTCCCGCAGCGCGATGGCGCGCCGCCGCGCCAGCGGGTGCGAGGGGTGGAGGATCGCGACGAGCTGGTCCTGCACGAACGGGAGCGTGCCGAAGAGCTTCTCGTCCGTGGGGAGCACCACCGCGCCGACGTCGAGCTCGCGATCGGCGACGAGCTTCTCGATGTGGTGCGAACCCTCCTCGCGCAGCTCGAGGACGACGCCGGGATGCGCGGCGTGGAACTCGGCGAGGAGCGGCGGGAAGAAGGTCACGCCGACGATGGGCGTCATCCCGAGGCGGAGCCGGCCCCGCTGGACGGCGGCGATCTCGACCACCTCCTCCTCGATCACCCGCAGCGCGTCGAGCACGCCCTGCGCCCGCTCGAAGACGAGCCGCCCCGCCTCCGTGAGCGTCACGCGCCGCCGCTCGCGCACGAGGAGCGGCGTCCCGAGCTCGTCCTCGAGCGCGCGGACCATCTTGCTGATGGCGGGCTGCGTGACGTGCAGCGTCTCGCTCGCGCGCGTGAACCCCTGCCGCCGCGCGACCTCCACGAAGTACCTCAGGGCCTGTACGTCCAGGTGGGGCCTCCATTCCTTATCGTTATCGTGACGATAGCATGAATGCATTTCCCTCATGCGACGATCCGCGCTAGGTTCCCCGCCGCTCGAGGGGATCGCCTTCGCGATCCCGTGGAGGAACCGAACCGATGCGGACGATCCAGGACCTGCTGCGCACCGACCGGCTGGAGATCGTGGAGGAGGCGGCGATCTCGGTCGCCCGGCTCGAGCACTACCGGCGCGACGGGAAGCACGCGACGCGCGAGAGGCTCGAGGCGCTCTACGGCGAGGTCGCGAACGCGGTCGAGCGGCGGGACCTCACCGGCATCGTCGCGCACGCCGCGGCGGTCGCGCGCGCGCGGTGGCAGGCGGGGTTCGACTACGTCGAGCTCCTCTCTGCGTTCACGGCGCTCGAGGCTGCCATGCACCGGCGGATCGCCAATCGGCTGACTCCCGACGAGCGGGCGCTGGGCCAGGGCCTCGTCGGCACCGCGTTCACCCACGGGCGCAAGGCGCTCGGGCGCGAGTTCGGGACGCTCGGGAGCTCTCGCGCGCTCGATCTCACCCCGCTCTTCACGGGGCCCTACTGCGACGTCGACGGACGCGCGACGGCGGACACGGTCTACCCGGTCTGACCGCCGCGGAGATGCGGGGAGTGACGGCGACGACGGCCGACACGGAGATCCGGTCGGACCGTCACGCCGACGCGATGGGGTGATCGAGCGAGAGCTCCGGCCGGTCCCCGGCGAGGTGCGGCACGGTCACCGCGAAGGAGCTCCCCACCCCCGGTGACGATCGCAGCTCCACGCGTGCCCCGAGCGCGGCGCAGATCTCGCGCACGAGGGCGAGCCCGAGCCCCACGCCGGGGACGTGCTTCATGTGCACCGGGTCTCGCTGCTCGAACGCCTCGAAGATGCGGGACTGGTCCGCCGCCGGGATCCCGGGCCCCGTGTCCTGCACCACGATCCGCTGCCCGCCGTCGACCGGGAGCACCGCGACCGCGACGGAGCCCGCGTCCGTGAACTTCACCGCGTTCGACACGAGGTTCGAGAGGACCACCCGCACGAACCGCGGATCGGTGGAGATGGGCGGCAGGTCCTCGGGAGCCGTCACGGTGAGCGCGAGGCCCTTCGCGTCCGCCTGGACCCGCTCCTCCTCCACGGCGTCCTCCGCGAGCTCGCGCAGGAGGACCGGCTCGTGGCGCAGCGCGATCCGGCCGCTCGCAGCGCGAGAGTGCTCGAGGAGCGCCTCCACCATCGCAGCGAGCCTGCGGCTCGCCGCGATGAGCCTGGGCAGCGCGGCGCGCTGCACGTCGCTCGGGCTCGGATCGCGGGCGAGCCGCTCGAGCTGGAGTTGCAGGAGCGTGATCGGGGTCCGCAGCTCGTGCGAGACGAGCGCGAGGAAGTTCGACTTCACGCGGCTCGCGCGATCGGCCTCGTCGCGGGCGAGGCGGGTCGCGTCGAGCGCCGCCTCGAGCTCGCGCCGCCGGGTCGCCACCTCGACGACGAGCGTCCCGAGATCGCGCGTCTGGGAGTCGAGCTCGCGGCGCAGGAAGTCCGCCGCCCGCTTCGAGGCGACGAGGCCCATGACGCGCGCACGCAGCTCCTCGGGCGAGAACGGCTTCATGACGTAGTCCTGGGCGCCGGAGCGCAGGAGCTGCACCCGCAGGCCGTCGTCCGCCTTCGCCGTGAGCACCACGATGGGGACGCCGTCGAGGTCGGGGCGCTGGCGCATCCCGCGCACGAGATCCTCGCCCGTGCCGCCCGCCATCATGAGGTCGGTGACGACGAGGTCGGGCCGGACCGCGGCCGCCCGCGCGAGCCCCTCGCGACCCCCCGCGGCAAGCACGACCGACGCCTCCGCCGCGAGCACGTCGCGCACGTACCCGGCCATC
>DASSQM010000274.1:0-2965 GCA_035702465.1 Anaeromyxobacter sp.
ACGGCCACGGCCCCTCCTTCCACGAGCCGCGACGTGCGGTCCGCGTCGGAACGTGCGAGCTCCGCCCGAGCGCTGGCGGCCTCGCGATCCGCCACCGCGCGCCGCAGCTCCTCCGCGGTGGAACCCGCCTCGATCCTGGCGAGCGCCGCGTCCGCCTCGGCGACGTCGGCCCGGGCGAGCTCGACCGCGCGGCGCTGGGACGCGTCGTCGAGCTGGACGAGGAGCTGCCCCACCCGGACGCGCTCGCCCTCGCGGACGAGCACCTCGGCGATCCAGCCCGACTCCTTGGCCGAGAGCTGGGTGTCGCCGCCCCAGCTCTCGACGATCCCCGGCGCGATGACGCGGGTGGGATCGACCGCCTCGGCGCGCGCCGCGGGTGCGCCTCCAGCGCGGCCTGGCGTCGCCGCGGCCTTGCGTTCGACGGTGGGCTTCCCGTGGAGCCCGCAGCCCGACAGCGACGCGAGGACGGCGAGCGCCGCCAGGGACGAGTGGCTGCTTCGACCGGACCTCATGACGTCCTCCTGACTGGGTAGAGGCGAGCGCCGGCGTCGCCGACCGCGGCGCCGGGGACGAGAGCCGCTTCCTTCGCGGCGGGGACCACCTTGCCGTCGGCCACGTGGACGAGCCGATCGGCGATCGAGAGCACGCGGTCGTCGTGGGTGACGATCGCGACGGCGCGGCCTCCGTCCGCGAGCTCTCGCAGCGTGGCGAGGATCCCGCGGCCGGTGGCGCCGTCGAGCGACGCGGTCGGCTCGTCGCAGAGGAGCACGGGCGCCTCGTTGACGAGGGCGCGCGCGATGGCGACGCGCTGCTGCTGGCCTCCCGACAGCTGGCGCGGCCGCGCGGTCCGCTTCTCCGCCATCCCGACGAGCTCGAGGGCGCGCAGCCCCTTCTCGCGGCGATGCGCCGCGCCCGCGCCGGAGAGCAGGAGCGGCACCGCGGCGTTCTCGAGCGCGGTGAGGCTCGGGAGCAGGTTGAACTGCTGGAAGACGAAGCCGAGCCGGTCGCGCCGGAGGACCGCGAGCTCGTCCGGCGTGGCGCCGGAGACGCTCCGGCCGTCGGCGAGCACCTCGCCCTCGGTGGGCGAGAGCACGAGGCCGAGGATGCTGAGGAGCGTGGTCTTGCCGCTCCCCGACGGGCCCATGATCACGAGCACCTCGCCGCGCCGGATCTGGATGTCGGTGGGGTGGAGGGCACGCGAGGCGAGCTCTCCCTTCCCGAACACCTTGCCGATGCCACGACCCTCGAGCGCGACGCCGGACCTTCCGCTGGACGCGATCATGGCTAGCTCCGGAAGACGAGCGCAGGGTCGAGCTGCAGCACGCGGCGAATGGCGGCGACCGAGGCGGCCGTGCACGAGACGAGGGCCGCGGCCGCCACGCCGAGCACGAGCGTGGGAGAAGCGACCATGGGCAGCTCGGGGTAGAGGTGGCGCACCACGTAGAAGGCCCCGATCCCGACGCCGTAGCCGGCGGCGGCGAAGATCCACGCCTGCACGAGCAGGAGCAAGAGGAGGTCTCGGCGGCGCGCGCCGATGGCCTTCAAGGTGCCGTAGTCGCGGGCGCGGTCCACCGCGGTCGAGTAGAGCGTCACCGCCACGATGGCGGCGCCGATCACCGCCGCGACGAGGGAGCCCATGCCGAACACGAGGCCCACGGGGGAGCGCACGAGGAAGTACCGCTCCTCCATGGCGCCGAACTCGTCGCGCGTCCGCACGATGGCGTCGGGGAGGCGGGCCTCGAGGCGCGCCTTCACGTCGCCCGCGCGCTCCCCCGGCTCGAGGCCCACCGCGACGTAGGTGACGCGGTCCTGCGGGTAGTCGGTGAGCGACCGCGCGTCGTCGATGTTGGCGAACACGTAGTAGTACGGGCTGTGCGGGTCCATCCCCTGGAAGAAGCCGGCGACGACCGCGGCCTTCCCGTCGATCTCGACGCGATCGCCGGGCTCGGCGGACGCGAAGCTCTTGCGGTCGTTCCAGTTGAGGAAGATGCGGCCCGACGCGCGCAGCGACGCGGGCGTCGTGCCCGGCGCGAGCGCCCGCGGGAGTCCCGCGTAGCGCGGCGCCTCCACTCCCATCACCTTGACGAACTCGCGGACGCCGTCCGGGCGCGTCACCTTCCCGACCCCCTGGACGATGGGCGCGGCCCACGCCACGCCCGGCGTCTCCGCGGCCACCCCGACGCGGCTCGCCGGGACGCTGTCGGTCGCGTCCGAGCTCTCGGTGGCGAGCGACGAGATCCACACGTCGACGCCGGTGCTCGTCACGAAGGACGTGACCCTGCCGAGGATGCCGGTGAGGAGAGAGAGCTGCTGGGTCATGAGGAAGACGGACACGACCACGCCGAGGAGGGTCCCGAGGCTCTTCACCGGGGCGTCGAGCAGCATCCGCAGCGCGAGGCCAGCGGCGGCCCGTGCTCCCGGACCGGGCGGGCGGGAGGGAGGAGTGGCCACCCGATGCGCGGCAGGCTCGGTGGCGCTCGACCGCGCCCCGCCGCCGCGGTGCGCCTCCCGCACGAGCCGCACGAGCAGCGCCGCGACGACGGCGGCGGCGACGAGCCCGAGGAGCCCGCTCACCTCGAAGGCGGCGTCGTCGGGCTGGGCGAAGTCCGCCGATGCGAAGACGCGCTCGAGCGCCTCGCGCGAGGCACCGGCGTGGAACGCGGCGAGCTTCGCCGCATGCGACCAGCCGCCGTGGAAGACTCCGAAGATGCCGACGAACGGGACCGCGGTCGCGACGACGAGGGCGCCCAGGGTCGACCGGCCAGGGTGGCGGCGGAAGAGCCAGGTGAGGACCGCCACGACCGCGAGGAAGGTGAGGGCCGGTCCGACCACGTGGAGCCGGCCGGGATCGTCGTAGGTGCGGGCGCCGTGCACGAAGTGCAGCAGGGTGACCGCGGTCTCGGCCGCCGCGGCGGCGAGCACGAGGCGGGTGGCGCGCACGACCGGGGCGGACGGCCTCGGATGG
>DASSQM010000275.1:0-3344 GCA_035702465.1 Anaeromyxobacter sp.
CTCATGGACCGGACCGCGCTCGGCAACTACTTCCAGGCGGTCGGCGGCAACACGAAGGCCGCGCTGCTCTCCGGCATCAACATCCAGCAGGTCCTCATGATGGCGTACCTGGGCTGCGCCGGCGTCGCCTCGCTCGCCGGCATCCTGCTCACGGCGCGCGTCGACAGCGGCGAGGCGAACATCGGCGGGACCGTCGCGCTCGAGTCGATCGCGGCGTGCGTCATCGGCGGCGTCAGCCTGCGTGGCGGCCTCGGGCGCGTCGAGAACGTCGTGCGGGGTGCGTTCTTCATCGTGCTCGTCCAGAACGGCATGAACCTCGCGAGCGTCGGCTCGTATCTGCAGATGGTCGTGCTCGGGGTGCTGCTCGTCGTGGCGGTCATCTCCGACCGCATCCGGCAGCGGTACCTCGTGCACGCGTGAACAAGGAAGAGAGGTCGAGCCCCGTGTCCACCAATCACGAGATCCTGGCGCGGTCGCAGCGGATCATGCCGCGCGGCGTGGCCTTCACCTTCCCGGTGTACGTGGAGCGCGCGGAGAACGCGGAGCTGTGGGACGTGGAGGGCCGCCGCTACATCGACTTCGGCGCCGGCATCGCGGTCCTCAACACCGGGCACCGCCACCCCAAGGTCATCGCGGCGGCGCGGGCACAGCTGGAGCGCTTCACGCACACCGCGTTCCAGGTCGTCCCCTACGAATCGGGCATCCACCTCGCCGAGCGCGTCGCGAGGCTCGTCCCCATCCCCGAGCCGAAGAAGGTGGCGTTCTTCTCCACCGGCGCGGAGTCCGTCGAGAACGCGGTCAAGATCGCGCGCTGCGCGACGGGGCGCCCGGGCGTCATCGCGTTCCAGGGCGCCTTCCACGGCCGCACGCTCCTCGCGCTCGCGCTCACGGGCAAGGTGGCGCCGTACAAGCTCGGGTTCGGACCGATGCCGGGCGCGATCTATCACGCGCCGTTTCCGTCTCCGCTCCACGGCGTCACCGTCGAGGACGCGCTCGCCGGGGTCGAGCGCATCTTCCGCGCCGAGATCGAGCCCCAGCGCGTGGCGGCGATCATCGTGGAGCCGGTGCAGGGGGAGGGCGGGTTCCACGTGGCGCCGCCGGAGCTCCTCCGCGGCCTGCGCGAGATCTGCACGAAGCACGGGATCGTGCTCATCGCGGACGAGATCCAGACGGGCTTCGGCCGGACCGGGAAGACGTTCGCCATCGAGCACGCGGGCGTCTCGCCCGATCTCGTGTGCGTCGCGAAGAGCCTGTCCGGCGGGTTCCCGCTGTCCGCCGTCATCGGCCGGGCCGAGCTCATGGACGCCCCGGGGCCGGGCGGCCTCGGCGGCACGTTCGCCGGAAGCCCGGTGGCGATCGCGGCGGCGCACAAGGTGCTCGACATCCTCGAGGAGGAGAACCTCTCCGCGCGCGCCGCGGAGCTGGGACGGCGCCTGTTCGCCTTCCTCGATCGCAAGCGCGCGTCGAACCCGCGCATGGCGGACGTGCGCGGCCTCGGCTCCATGGTCGCCGTCGAGTTCTGCGTGCCCGGCACGAGCCGGCCCGACGCGGAGTTCGCGAAGACCGTGCAGAGGCGGGCGCTCGAGCGCGGCCTCTTCCTCCTCACCTGCGGCGTGGACGCGAACGTGATCCGGTTCCTCTACCCGCTCACCATCCCGGAGCGGCACTTCGAGGAGGGGCTCTCGATCCTCGCCGAGGCGCTCGAGGCCTGAGACATGGCGAGGACCACGGTCGCGACCGAGGGAGCGCCGAAGGCGATCGGCCCGTACTGCCAGGCCGTGCTCGACGAGCGCGGCGGCGTCCGCACCCTGTGGTGCGCCGGGCAGATCGCGCTCGATCCCGCCACCATGGAGATCGTCGCCGGCGACGCGCGCGCGCACACGGACCGCGTGATGCGCAACATCGAGGCGGTGCTCGCCGCAGGCGGGATGTCGTTCGCCGACGTGGTGCGGTCCACCATCTACGTCGCGGACCTCGCCGATCTCCCGGCGGTGAACGAGGTGTACGGCAGCCGCTTCGGCGGCGCGGCGCCGCCCCGCTCGACCGTCCAGGTCGCGGGAATCCCGCGCGGCTCGCGCGTCGAGATCGAGGTGACCGCGGTGCGCGACGGGCGGCGCCCGTCCGGCGGCGCCGCCCGCGGTCGCGCCCGATCGGGGGCGCGGCGGAAGCGGCGAGGCGCGCGGCAGTAGCGCGACCCCGCGCACGGCGCTATCCCATCCTCGCGGCCCGGCGCGCCGGACTTCGTGCGCGGCGGGCGGGAGCGGAGGCCATGGCACACCAGATCAAGCTCGTCTCCTTCGACCTGTGCCCGTACGTGGAGCGGAGCCGCATCGTGCTGCTCGAGAAGGGCGTCCCGCACGACGTCGAGTTCATCGACCTCCAGAACAAGCCCGCCTGGTTCCTCGCCATCTCGCCGATGGGGCGCGTCCCGGTCCTGCTCGTCGACGACCGGCCGATCTTCGAGTCGATGATCATCAACGAGCTGATCGAGGAGCTCTATCCGCGCCCCGCGCTCTTCTCCGAGGACCCGCTCGCGCGCGCGGAGGCGCGCGGGTGGATCGTGTTCGCGAACGACGTGCTCTTCCCGGGCAGCCTCGGCGCGATGACCGCGATCGCGGGCGGGTTCGGCGGCGACGCGCTCGCGAAGCCACTCGCCGCCATCCGCGACGCGTTCGCGAAGCTCGAGCCGCAGGTGGCTCGCGGCGGCGGGCCGTTCTTCCAGGGCGAGGCGTTCACGCTCGTGGACGCCGCGTACGCGCCGTTCTTCCGGCGCTGGCGCGAGGCGGAGCGCTGGGGGAGCTCGGACGCGCGCATCCTCGGCGCGTTCCCGGCGCTGTCGCGGTGGGCGGAGGCGCTCCTCCGTCGCCCGAGCGTGGCGGGCGCCGCCCCGGACGAGCTGGGTCCCCGCGCGCGCCGCCTGTTCGAGGCGCGCGCCGCGAAGGCGCGCGCGACGGCGTGACGGGCAGGCCGCGCCCGCTGCCCGACCACGTCGCGCGGGGCCTGCGCATCCTGTTCGTGGGGATCAACCCGTCGCTCACGTCCGGCGTCGTCGGCCACCACTTCGCGAGCAAGGGAAACCCGTTCTGGCGGCTCCTCCACGCCGCCGGGCTCACGCCGGCGCTCCTCGACGCGAGCGAGGACGCCGACGTCGTCGCGCTCGGGCTCGGGCTCACGAACCTCTGCCCGCGCCCGACGCGGTCCGCCGACGAGCTCTCCCGCGCGGAGCTCGAGGCGGGCGCGGCGGCGCTGCTCCGCAAGGTGGCGGCGCTCCGGCCGGCGGTGCTCGCGCTCGTGGGCGTGACGCTCGCGCGCCTCGTGCTGCCGGGGAGCGGGGAGCGAGGACC
>DASSQM010000276.1:0-9491 GCA_035702465.1 Anaeromyxobacter sp.
CGCTCCGCGATCCGTCCGCCGGACCGGCGGCCCACGCCGCCGCGGCGGTCGAGCTCGAGCGCCTCGCGTCCGACAAGGAGGCGCGCCTGCGGTCGTGAGGAGGGCGCTGCTTCTCGCATTCGTCGCTGCGTGCGTGACCGGGCGGGGGACGGGCGCGCCGGAGGGGGAGGGTGCGCCGGCGACCGCGAACCCGACCGCGACCTCGACCCCGACCTCGACCTCGACCCCGACCCCGACCCCGACCGCGACCCCGACCGCGACCGCGACCGCGACCCCGACCGCGACCTCGAACCCGACCCCGACCGCGACCGCGACCCCGACCGCGAACCCGACGCCGACCCCGACCGCGAACCCGACGCCGACCCCGACCGCACCCGCACGTGGCACGTCGTCGGGCGGCGCTCCACCCGTCGAAGCTCCCCCGGCCGCCGATCTCTCCGACCCGCTCGAGCTCCTCTGGGGACACCGCATCCAGTTCGCCGCGGGCGGGGAGCCGCTCGTCACGATCCGGCTCATGGAGGGGCAGCGCGAGATCGCGTTCCGGCCGCGCGGGCGCGCGCGCGTGGTCCTCCGCGGCGCGGGCGCCGTGGAGGTCCCCGCGGGCGCGCGGCTCACGGTGCGGGTGCGCGACGCGGCCCCCGCGACGCTCGTGCACCACGCGCTCCTCGGTGACGCGCCCCTGGCGGATCGCGGGCGGCTCGACGGCGCGAGGCGCGACGCGGAGGCGCGGGGGATCGCCGTCCGCTCGCGCGTCGTCGGCGGCGTGTACGGCATCGGGGGGCGCGTGGTCGACAACCGGCGCGAGCTCCTGCTCGCGGCGTCCGACGGGACGAGGGACGGCGCGCGCCGCGCCATCGACGAGCTGCGCGGGCGCGGCGGGCCGCGGGCGACGCTCTGGTCCGAGGTCTCCGCGCGCCCGCGCGGGACGCTCGCGCTCGGCGCGGAGGGCGGCGCGCCGCTCGGCGAGGCGGACGCGGTGCTCCACCTGGAGGTCGAGGGCGACGCCGGCTTCGTCGTCGAGGGCGTCGAGCACGAGCGCTCGCCGACGGCGCGCGCGCGGGAGGACCGCGCCTACCACGGGCGGCTGTACGTGACGCTCGACGCGGACGGCGCGCTCGCCGCCGTCCACGCGGTGACGCTGGAGGAGCTGCTGCGCGGGATCGTGCCGAGCGAGATGCCGGCGTCCTCGCACCTCGAGGCGCTCAAGGCGCAGGCGGTCACGGCGCGCTCGAACGTGCTCGCCCAGATCGGCATGCGCCACCTCACCGATCCGTTCATGCTCTGCGCCGAGGTTCACTGTCAGGCATACAACGGCGACGGCGCACGGACCGCACGCACCGACGACGCCGTCCGCGCGACCCGCGGCGAGGCGCTGTTCGGCAGCGCCGACCGCACGCTCGTGGACGCCGTGTACTCGGCGATGTGCGGCGGGCACGGCGAGGACAACGAGAAGGTGTGGGGCGGCGCGCCGGACGCGAGCCTCCGCGGCCGGCCCGACCTCCCCCCGGCGCTGGCCGCGCGCTGGAACGGCGGGCTCGCCGCGGAGCCGACGCTCCGCGCGTTCCTCGCGTCGTCCCCCGACGCGTACTGCCGCCGCCCCGCCGCGGCCCGCAAGGATCGCTTTCGGTGGGAGCGCCGGATCGCGGCCGACGACCTCGACCGCCTCGCGGCGCCGCTCGGGGTCGGCCGCGTGACGCGCCTGGAGGTGACGTCCCGCGGGGTGTCTGGACGCGCGCGCGTGCTCGAGGTCGTCGGGGACGCGGGCGACGCCGAGGTCGCAGGCGAGCTCCGGATCCGGCGCTTGCTCGGCAACCTGCCCTCCGCGATGTTCGTCGTCGACCGGGACGCGCACGGCGTCGTGCTGCGGGGCGGCGGTTGGGGACACGGCGCGGGGATGTGCCAGTGGGGGGCCGTGGGGCGCGCCGAGGACGGGCAGGGCTACCGCGAGATCCTCCGGGCGTACTACTCGGGCGCCGAGGTGGCGCGGGTGTACTGATTCCCTGCGGGGGACCCCGCGCCGACCGGATCGGGCCGGTGCCGGACTGCGGCTGTCGCTGCATTTTCTCAGCGGCGGCAACCACATCGCTGCTCACGGAAACCGGATGGACAACGACTGCATCGTGCTCGTCATCGAGGACGACGACGGGGCGCGCGACGCGCTCTGCGAGTACCTCGGCGCGGCCGGATACGACGTCCGGCGCGCCCGCAGCGGAACCGAGGGCCTCGCGGTCCTCGGCGCCGGGTCGGCCGACGCGGTGCTGCTCGACCTCGTCATGCCGGACCCCGACGGGTTCGAGGTGCTCCGGCGCATCCGCGAGCGCGACGCGCGCGTCCCCGTCATCGTGATGTCCGCGCTCTCCGATGCCGAGGCGGTCGTGCGCGCGATGAAGCTCGGCGCGACCGACTACCTGCCGAAGCCGTTCGAGGTGACCGAGCTCGACCTCGTCCTCCGCTGGGCGCTCGAGGGCCCCGGGCGCCGCGCGCGCGGCGTCGCCCCGCGCGAGGCGGAACCGGAAGCGGACGCGTCGCTGCCGGCGACGCTCTCCGGCGCGATGGAGCGCGTCTGGTCGCTCGTGTCCCGCATCGCGGACACCGACGTCCCCGTGCTCCTCGTGGGGGAGAGCGGCGTGGGCAAGGACGTGGTGGCGCGCCGGATCCACGCGACGAGCCGCCGGTCGGCGCGACCCTTCGTGAAGATCAACTGCGCGGCGCTCCCGGGAGAGCTCCTCGAGAGCGAGCTCTTCGGGCACGAGAAGGGAGCGTTCACGGGAGCGCACGCCGAGAAGCCCGGCAAGTTCGAGCTCGCCGATCAGGGCACCATCTTCCTCGACGAGATCGGCGAGATGGACCCGCGCCTCCAGGCGAAGCTCCTCCAGGTGCTCCAGGACGAGGAGTTCTACCGGGTCGGCGGCAAGCGCTCGGTCCGTGTCGACGCGCGCGTGGTCGTGGCGACGAACCGGAACCTCGAGACGGCGATCCGGCAGGGGGCGTTCCGCGAGGACCTCTTCTACCGCCTCAACGTCGTCACCATCCGCGTGCCGCCGCTGCGCGAGCGCAAGGAGGAGATCGGTCCGCTCGTCCGCCACTTCGTCGAAAAGTACAGGAACCGCTACCGCGGCGGGCTCGAGCAGGTCCCGGCCGAGGTGATGGAGCGCTTCCACTCGTACGACTGGCCCGGCAACGTGCGCGAGCTCGAGAACCTCGTGCGCCGCCTCGTGGTGCTGCGCGATCCGGCCATGGTGCTCGGCGAGCTCGGGAGCGTCTCGCGCGCGATCGCGGTGCCCGTGGCGAACTCCGCCTCGAACGCCGTCCGCGTCGACGGGCCGTCGCTCCACGCGTCGCTCCCCGACGACGCGCCGCTCAAGGACGTGGCGCGGCGCGCGGCGCGCATCGCGGAGCGCGAGGCGATCCTGCGCGCGCTCATGCGCACGGGCTGGAACAAGCGCAAGGCCGCCAAGCGCCTCCAGATCAGCTACAAGGCGCTCCTCTACAAGATCAAGGACTGCGCGATCGTCGACCCGCGCGACGCCGCGGTGATGGACTGAGGCGCTCCGGTCAGGCCGACTGCTCGACGGGGATCGCCTCGACGGGGATCGCCTGGGCGACCCGCGCCGGGGCGGCCGCGGACGCCGGCGCCGCCGCGCGCGCGGGGAGCTTCGCCACGACGCTGCGGGTCCGGACGGTCCTCCGCGAGACGAACAGGAACGCGAGTCCGAGCGCGAGCAGCACGATCGGCTCGGCCCATGGCGAGGGGAACATGCGGGAGATCGCCGCTCCCGCCCCGAAGAGGCCAATCGTCCACCCCGCCACCCTCAGCATCCGTTGCCCCCTCCGCGGTCGGTCGCCGTACCAGCGAGCTCGCGTCCAGAGGGAACGTCATGCGCGCGAGGCGCCGCGGCAACGCGGGCACCGCGGTTCCCACGGAGTGGAAACAGGTTCGCTCGTCGGAGGCGCGCGGCGTCACGGCGCTGCCGCCGCTCGCCCGGGCGGCTCCGCCGCGACCGCCTGCCCTGCGTGCGTGGACGTGAACCGACCGCGGCGGGGGGTGCCGGTTCCGGCGCGTGGCACGGACCGTGCTCGGAGCAGCGCCCGTCGTCGGGGACGGGTCTGTCCCCACGGAGGCGATCCCGATGCGAGCGGACAGGGCGGCGATCCTGATGGGCATGCTCCTCTCGGCCTGCGCGTCGACGCACGCGCAGACGCCGGACGCGCGTCCGGATCCGGGCCCGTACCGAATCGGCCGCGAGGACGTCCTCGAGGTGGTGGTCTGGCACGAGCCGGAGCTGACGCGCGTCGTGCCGGTGCGCCCCGACGGGAAGATCTCGCTGCCGCTCGCGGGGGAGCTCGAGGCGGCGGGCAAGACGCCGGCCGAGCTCCAGGCCGGCCTCGTGAAGATCCTCTCGCCGTACATCCACGACGCCGCGGTGGCGGTGCTCGTCCGCGAGATCAACTCGTCGCGCGTCTTCGTCCTCGGCGAGGTCGCGCATCCCGGCGGGTTCCCGCTGCGCGGTCCGATGACGGTGATGCAGGCGGTCGCGCTCGCCGGCGGACGGACGGAGTTCGGCGGCGACGAGATGGTGTGGCTGCGGCAGAAGCCGGATGGGAACACGGAACGGACGACGCTCTCCTTCGGAGACATGGTGAAGGGGGAGGCGGCGGGCGCGCTCTGGCTCAGGGGCGGTGACGTCCTGTACGTGCCGTAAGGGCGGAGCCGAGCGAGAGCGCCGGGGCGTGAGGCGGGCGATGGGTGCGCGGGGGCGACTTCGGAGAGCGGCGGTGTGCGCCGCGCTCCTTTGCGCGGCCGCGCGGTCGGAGGCGGTCACGGTCGTGGAGCCCATCGCCCGCCTCTCCCTCGAGGGAGGCTACGACTCGAACCCGCTGTACGACGGCCTCGGCGCGGATCGCGTGGGGCGCGTCTCGCCCGAGCTGGGGTTGCGGCTCCACGATCCGCTCTACCTCGCGAGCCTCTCCTGGCGCGGCGATTGGCTCGTGTACGACAAGCTCGCGCCGAACGGCATCTGGAACCACCGCGGCGATCTCAAGCTCGACGCGCGCCTCACGCGCCGCCTCGATCTCCACGCGGCGCTGCGCGGCTCATGGGCCTTCGACCCGCTCGGCCTCGCGCAGCTCGGCGTGTTCCGCACCGGCAGGCAATCGGCGCTCGTCGTGACCGGGAGCGCGCGCACACTGTACCGCCTGACGCCCGTCGCGGACCTGGCCGGCACGCTCGCCGAGCGGACCGTGCGGTTCGAGGACGGCACGGGCGGCGCGATGCACGCGCCGGGCGTCGAGGCCCTGTACCACGCGTCGCGACGGCTCGCGCTCGGCGGCGCGTACTCGCTCGGCATCTTCCAGGCGTTCAACGGACCCGCCGTGGCGGACGAGCTCTCCTGGTCGCACGCGCTCCGCGCGCGGGCGCGCTGGAGGGCCACGCGGCGCGTGACGCTCGACGCGTACGCCGGGCCTGCCACCTGGTTCGGCAAGAACCGGTACGCGATCGTGCCGGAGGCCTCGGTGCAGGCCCTCGTCGAGTCGCGCGGGATGGGCGTGCGGCTCAGCGCCTCGCACGGGCTCGGCATCGGCAGCACCGCACGCCCCGGCCTGGTGGACGCGATCGAGTTCGGCGCGGAGCGCCACTTCGGCGACCACCGCCGCTGGATGGTGCGCGGCGACGGCGGCATCTGGCACTCGGGGCGCGCGCCCAGCGGGGGCGATGCCGTCACGGGGTGGGCCGCCGGCGGAGAGGTGGGGCGCCTCGTCGGAATGAACGTGCGCCTCTCGCTCGCCGCCACACATTTCGCGCGGCTGGACGATCCGTCGCCTGCCCTGCGGCGTACCACCGTGGGGCTCCGGCTCGGCTGGGAGATGCCGGTTCACTGAGGGAGCGTCGATGGAACGGACCTACACCCTGCAGGACCTCGTCGCCGCGCTGAAGAGGCGCCGCGCGCTGGCGCTGCTCGTGGGCGCCGTGGTCGCCCTCGTCGGGGTGGCCGCCGCGTTCGGCGTCCCCTCGGAGTACACCGCCGCCTCGGTGGTGCAGATCGAGCCGCGGCGCCTGCCGGTCGACTTCCTCCCCGCCGCGAGCGGGGCGGCGTTCGAGGAGCGGATGCGGACCATCAAGCACGGCATCCTCGCGCGGCCCGTGCTCGAGCGCGTCATCCGCGACGCGGACCTCTACCCCGACGTGCGCAACGACATGGACGAGGCGGTCTCGCGCCTGCGGCGCGCGGTCGAGGTGCGCCTCGAGGGCGAGGTCGCCGGAGGCCCGCCGGCGCTGCTCTTCGTGGTCGAGGTGCGCGGCAAGGACCCGCAGAAGGTGGCGAAGGCCGCCGAGCTCCTCCCGCGCTACTACGGCGAGCTCACGCGCCAGGTGATGCAGGCCCAGGCCCGCTCGCTGCGCGAGACGCTCGACGGGCAGACGGCGGACATGGGGAAGGCGCTCACGCAGCAGGAGGCGGCCATCCTCGCCTTCAAGGTGGCGCACGAGGGCGAGCTGCCCGAGATGCTCGACGCGAACGCGCGCTCGATCGGCCGGATCCAGGCGCTCGTCGAGATGCGGCAGGGGCTCGTCGCCGAGGCGCGCCGGCGCCGGAACGACGTGCTCGCGTCGATCCCGGAGGGACCGAGCGCGCCGGGCATGGCGGAGGCCGGCCTCGACACGGCGAGCCGCAAGCTCCTCGGGCTCCAGTCGATGTACGGCGACGATCACCCGGACGTGCGCCGCGCGAAGCGCGAGTTCGAGGAGGCGAAGGCCCGGCGCGACGAGGAGCTGAAGCGCTTCCGCCAGGAGCGTCAGCAGGAGGCCGTCGGCCGCATCGACGCGGAGATCCGCGAGCACGAGGCGAACCTCGCCGACCTGAACAAGGAGCTGGTGTCCTACCAGAAGCGCGTCGACGCCGCGCCGCGCTGGGGGGCCGAGCTCGCCGCTCTCTCGCGCGAGTACGAGGTCCTGAAGGGCCGGTACGCGGCCGTGGTGGCGCGGCGCGGGGAGGCGGCGACGGCGGAGTCCCTGCTCGCTGCGGATCAGGGCTCGATGTTCCGCACCGTCGAGGCGCCGGTCGCGCCGTCGAGGCCGTCCGCGCCGGACCGCGGCCGGCTCCTCATGCTCGCCATCCTCGCGGCGGTGGCCTCCGGGCTCGCCGCGGCGGGCATCGCCGAGTGGCTCGACGCGTCCGTGCGCGGGCCCGAGGACGCGACGGCGCTCGGCGTCCCGGTCCTGGCGGCCATCCCGCGCATCGGTCCGCGGTCGCGCACGTCGTAGGGCGAGGAAGGAGACGACGGCCATGATGCCAGCCGAGACGTTGAAGGTCACCATCCCGGGGCCGGGCGAGCAGGCGCGCCTCGTGGCGCTCGACAAGCCGGACTCCGCCGCGGCGGAGCAGTACCGCGTCCTCCACCAGCGGCTCGTGCGGCTCGCCGCGCGGCGCCCGCTGCGCGTCGTCGCGGTGACGTCGGCCGGGCGGCGCGAGGGGCGCACGACCACCGCCGCGAACCTCGCGCTCACCGCCGCGCAGGAGGGCCGCGTCACCGTGCTCGTGGAGGGCGACCTGCGCCACGCGTCGCTCGCGGCGCTGCTCGGGCTCGCGCCGCGGGCCGGGCTCGCCGAGGTGATCGAGGGGAAGGCCGAGCTGGGGCAGGCCGTGGCGCGCCTCGGCCCGCTCGCCGTCCTCTGTGCGGGCGGCGACGGCGCCGACACGCCGCTGCGGAGCGCGCGGGCGCTCGCGGTGGTGGAGCAGCTCCGCGCCGCGTACGACCTCGTGGTGATCGACGCGCCGCCCGCCATCGCGTTCGCGGACGGCGACCGCCTCGTCGGCGCCGCCGACGCGGCGCTGCTCGTCGTGCGCGCGGGGACGACGCCCCGGCAGGTGGTGCGCCTCGCGCTCGAGTCGCTCGGCGACCGGGCCGTGGGCGTCGTGCTGAACGACGTCGACGCGCATGCGATCGCCCACGGGTCGTGGATCTACGGGGAGGAGACGAAGAGAGCGGCGACGTGACGTTCCCGCGCCCGTGCCCGTGCCCGGGCGCGGGAACGGGCGGGGGCACGGGCACGGGATCGCGGGGGGAGGGGGAATACTTGGTCCGCGTCTTCAACCACTGGTTCTCGCCGCGGAAGGCGGCGTACTTCCTCGCCGAAGAGGCCGTGCTCGTGGTGGCGCTCCTCGCGGGCGCCTCGCTCGGCCCGGTGGCGGTCAAGGCCGGCGGCTCGAGCGCCCCGGTGACGGCGGCCGTCCTGCGCGCCGCGCTCGCGTCGATCTTCTTCGCGGGCGCGCTCTACCTCGGCGACCTCTACGATCTGCACGCGGCCGTGCGCGACCGCGCCGAGGGGCGCCGGCTCCTGCGCGCGCTCGGCGTGGCCGCCATCGCGCTCGCCGTCGCCGACGTCGCGCTCGACTTCTTCCTGCCCGGCTGGATGCTCCACCGTTCGCTCGTGCTCGCCGCGGCGGGCGGCGCCATCGGCGTCATCGCGGCGCGCGCGCTCATGCCGGCGGTGGTGGGCGCGCCGACGCGCGTCCTCTTCCTCGGCGCGGGGCAGCGGGCGCGCGATCTCGCCCGCGCCGTGGAGCGCGAGGCGGACGGCCTCTGGGAGGTGGTCGGCTTCGTCGCGCCGCCGATCGGGCGCACGCCTCACGCCGTGCCTCCGTACGCGGTCCTGCAGGGGTACATCGAGAGCGTCGCGGGCGCGCTCAAGGCGCAGGTGATCGTCGTCGCGATGGAGGACCGCCGCGAGGGTCTCCCCGTCGACGCGCTCCTGCGCCTGCGCACGCGCGGGCGGCGCGTCCTCGACGACGTGGGGTTCGCCGAGGCCGCGCTGCAGCGCATCCCGCTCTGGCTCGTGCGGCCGAGCGCGCTCATCTTCGACGAGGGCTTCCGGGTATCGCGCGTGACGCGCGCCGCGAAGCGGGCGACGGACGTCCTCGGCGCGGCCACCCTGCTCGTCGTGATGGCGCCCGCGATGCTCGCGGTCGCGTTCGCCATCTGGATCACGGACGGACGGCCGGTCCTCTACTCGCAGGAGCGGACCGGGCGCGGCGGCAAGCCGTACCGGATCCACAAGTTCCGCACCATGCGCCGCGACGCGGAGAAGCTCGGCGCGGCGTGGGCGACCGACCGCGATCCGCGCGTCCTCCCCGTGGGGCGGTTCTTCCGCCGCGCGCGGCTCGACGAGCTGCCGCAGCTCTGGAACGTGCTCAGGGGCGACATGAGCCTCGTCGGCCCGCGCCCGGAGCGGGCGGTGTTCCTCGACGAGCTCAAGGCGCGCTGGCCGCTGTTCGCGCTGCGCGAGATCGTGAAGCCCGGCCTCTCGGGGTGGGCGCAGCTCCGGTACGGCTACGGCTCCACCATGGAAGAGCAGGCGAAGAAGCTCGAGTACGACCTCTACTACATCAAGAACGCGTCGCTGTTCCTCGACCTCGTGTGCCTGCTCGCGACCGCCAAGGTGGTGCTGCTCGGGAAGGGGGCGCGATGAGGATCGCGGGCGAGTGGACGGCGCT
>DASSQM010000277.1:0-2768 GCA_035702465.1 Anaeromyxobacter sp.
CCCAGGTCGTCCCGCTCCGCCCCGATCTGGCCCGGAGCCGTGCGCGCGCGAGCCGCCTGGACGCGCTGCGCGTCGGCGCGGCCGGGCTCGTCGTGTTCGTTCACGCGAGCGCGGGCCCCGCGAGCCTCTCGCCCGACTCGGCCACCCCCATGACGCGCGCGCTCGCCGGGAGCGCGTTTCGCCTCGCCTCGAGCCTCGCCGTCCCGACGTTCCTGCTCCTCGCGTTCCTGCAGCTCGCGCCCGCGCTCGGCGCGCGGACGGACCTCCGGCGCGTCGCGCAGCGCTGCGCGCGCATCGTGCCCGTCTACCTGTTCTGGACGGCGCTCTACGGCGCGATGAAGCTCGCGTCCGGCGAGGTTCGGCCCACGGCGTCGGTCGTCGCGCAGTACGTGCTCCTCGGCAGCTCGGCGGCGCACCTCTACTTCCTGCCGCTGCTCCTCGTGCTGACCGCGCTCGCGCCCGCCTGGATGTGGCTCGCGCGCCGTCCGGCGCTCGGCGCGGCGGCGGCGCTCGCGCTGTCGCTCGGCGCCTCGTACCTCTCCGGCTTCGCGGGGACGGGCGTCTGGCCCCGCTCGCTCCTCGGGATGGCCGGAAACGCGGCGTACGCCGTCGCGGGCGCGGCGCTCGCGCTCTGGTGGCGCGGGGGCGAGCCCGCGACGGAGCGGCGCCGCCTCGCCTTCGCGATCTCGCTCGGCCTCGCGCTCGCGGCGGGCGCGATCGTGGCGGCGCACGGCGCGGCGGAGGGGCTCGCCGCGGCGGCGCTGCCCGCGACGCTCGCCTCGCGCATCGCGCGCGTGGCGTTCCCGATCGCCACGCTCTGCGCCGTCCTGTCGTCGCAGGTGCGGCTCCCCGGCTGGACGGCCACCCTCGCGCCGCTCACGTTCGGGATCTACCTCGTGCACCCTCTCGTGCTCGTGCCGATCCGGATGCTCGAGGCGCGCGTCGGCCACCTCGCCTCGCACGACGTGCTGCTCGCGCTCCCGAACGCGCTCCTCGGGTTCGCGGCCGCCGCGCTGGCGGTGCTCGTCCTGTTCGACACGCGGCTGCGGCGCGTCCTCGCCTGAGGCGAGGCGCTCAGCGCGCGCGCGTGTGGACGGTCACGTCCGCCGACAGCCCCGCCCGGAGCGGCAGGTCCGCCGGCGTCGAGACCCAGACGATGCGCACCGGCACGCGCTCCACGACCTTCACGAAGTTCCCGGACGCGTTGTCGGGCGGCAGGAGCGAGAACCGCGCGCCGGTGCCGCCGGAGATGCTCTCGACGCGCCCCTCGAGCGTGCGCCCCGGGTACGCGTCGACCTTGACGTCGACCTTCTGGCCCGGGCGGATCGCGCCGGTCTGCGTCTCCTTGAAGTTCGCGACCACGTAGGTCTCGCGCGGCACGAGCTGCCCGAGGACCTGCCCGGGCTGGACGATCTGGCCGGCGCGGGCCGACAGCCGCGACGCCACGCCGTCGCGCGGCGCGCGGACGACCGTGTACGAGAGCTGGAGCCTCGCCAGCTCGAGCGCCGCCTGGGCGGACTTCACCCGCGCCGCCGCGAGCTCGGCGTTCGCGAGGGCGGCGCCGTACTGCGCCTTGTTCGCCCCCGCGCCGGCGCGCGCCTGCTCCGAGCTGATCCGGGTCGTGTCGTAGCGCTCCGCGGCGATGGCGTCGCCCGCCTTCAGCTCCTCGGCGCGGCGCAGGTCGATCTGCGCCTTCTCCGCCTCGGCGTCCGCGCGCGTGACCGACGCGCGCGCGGCGCGGACCTGCGCCTCGGACGCGGAGACCTGTGCGCGCGCCGTGGCGAGCTCCGCCTCGGCCTGGCGCACTCGCGCGGCGTAGTCGGCGTCGTCGATGCGCACGAGGGGCTCGCCGGCCTTCACCGGCGCGTCGTCCGCGACGAGCACCTCGGCGATGGTCCCGCCGACGCGCGGCGCGATGGCGACCACGTCCGCGTCGACGAAGGCGTCGTCGGTCTCCTCGTCGCCGCGCGCGAGGAACGTGCGCACGCCGAGGACCGCCGCGAGCACGAGGACCACGGCGCCGACGATCCCGAGGATGCGGCGCTTGCGGCCGCGGCGCGGCGGCGCCTCGACGGGCGCCTCGGGCGTGGCCTCGGCCGGCACCGGGTGGAGCTTGGGATCCGGGTGCAGCCTGGGATCCGGCTGGTGCTTGGGATCGGAAGGGCTCATGGCGTTCACATCTCCATCTCGACGTGCGGCCGCTCGGACGGCGGCGTCTTCTTCACCTTCAGGAAAAAGAGCAGGGGGAGGACGACCAGGAAGCAGACGCCCGTCAGCGCGAGCACGTGCTGGAACGAGAGCACCATCGCCTGCTGCGTCACGGTGCCGTCGAGGGCGCGGAGCGCCGCCTCGCGCGCCTCGACGGCGCCGAAGCCCCTCGCCTGGAACCCGGCCACGAGGGTGGCGAGGCGGGCCTGGACCTCGGGTCGCTCGAGCGTCACGTGCGCGGCGAGCGCCGCCTTCGCCTGCACGGCGTGGCGGGACAGGACGGTCGCGAACACGGCGAGGCCGATGGAGGCGCCGACCTGGCGGAGCAGCGAGTTCAGGCCGGTGGCGTCGGCGAGGCGCATCCGCGGGACCTTCGACAATGCCGCGGTCGTGAGCGGGACGAAGAGCAGCGAGAACCCCACGCCCTGGATGAGGATCGCGTCCACGATCCCGCGCGCGCTCGTCTGGAGCGTGACGCGCGAGACGTCGAACGCGCCGGCGGCCACGAAGACGATCCCGAGGCCGATGAGGAGCCGCGGCGAGACCTTGCCGTAGATGCG
>DASSQM010000278.1:0-3577 GCA_035702465.1 Anaeromyxobacter sp.
CCGCGCGGTGCTCGAGGCGCTCCTCGGCGATCCCGCGCGGCGCGCGGCGATGCGCGAGGCGGGCCTACGCCACGCGGCGCGCTTCTCGGACGAGGCGATCGCGGACGGCCTCTTCGACGCCTACGATGCTGCCTTGCGAGCTTGATCCTCCGTGGAGGCCGCGCGTGCGGCCTTCTCTCCACGCCACGCGGCCCACGTCCAGATGATCCCGGAGACGAGGACGGCGGCGGGCACCACGAGCACCGCGCGCCCGAGCGACGAGCGGTCCGACAGGATCCCGATGAGCGTCGGCGACGGGACGTCGCCGAGGACGTGGATGGCGAGGATCGAGATGGCGACGGCGCTCGCGCGCTCCGCCGGCGCGACCGCGTTCACGATGGCGGCGTTGACGGGGCCGGTCGAGGCGAAGAGCAGGAGCTGCGCCGCCACGAGCGCGACGAGGTACACGCCCGGGCGGTACGTGCGGAACACGACGAGCGCGAGCGGCGCCGCCGCGAGCGTCGCGATGCCCGAGACCCACAGGTCCGCCTCGCGGAACCGGCGCCGGAGGGCGTCGGCGAGGTAGCCGCCGGCGAACGTGCCGGCGAACCCGGTCATGACCACGATGGCGCCGAACTGGATCGTCGCGACGGCGCGCGGCACGCCGCGCGTGCGCTCCAGGAACGCGGGCATCCAGAACGCCATGCCGCCGACCGCGAACGTGTAGGCGGCGTAGCCGAGGACGGCGAGCGCGTAGGGCTTGTTCGCGAGCAGGCGCCGGTAGGTCGCGGCGATGCCGCCCTCGCCGCGGATGAGCCACGTCGACTCGCTCGCGCCGCGCGGGGGGTCCGCGAGGCGCAGGCACGAGAGCGCGAGGAGGAGCCCCGGCGCGCCGGCGAACACGAACGCCCAGCGCCAGCCGAGCGTCCGGTCCACGAGGCCGCCGACAACGTAGCCGAGCGCCGAGCCGACCGGGATGGCCGCGAAGAACATCGCGTACGCCCGGCCGCGCCGCGCCGGGCCGAAGTGGTCGGCGAGGAGCCCGGGCGAGATGGTGCCGTATGCGGCCTCGCCGATGCCCACCGCGGCGCGCGCGGCGAGGAGCGTGCCGTACCCGCGCGCAGCGCCGGAGAGCATCGTCGCGACGCTCCACAGCCCGACGCCGAGCGCGAGGAGCGGCGGCCGCGGCCGGCGATCGCCGAGCGCCCCGAAGACGGGCGAGGCGAGCATGTAGACCACGATGAACCCGGTCATGAGCCAGCCGAGCCGGGTGTCCGTGAGCCACAGGTCCGCGCGCAGGCTCTCGACGAGCGCCGACACGACGAACCGGTCGAGGTAGTTGAGGAGGTTGATCGCCGTGAGGACGGCGAGGGCGCGCCCCGCGGGGCCGGACAGGAGGCGCGGCTCGCCCGTCGGCGCGTTCATCGGCGCCGCAGCGTAGCCCGGGCGCAGACGTGCGTCGAGCGGATGCGGGGCGCCCCGGGTGGACTGCGCCGCCCCGCGCGCCGCGGCAGCGGTGAGCCCGGTCCGTCCCGGGCCGCGGGTCGGTCCCCCGGCGGCATCGCGGGCGGCAGCTCCCCCTCGCGTCCGCCGCCGAGTTCCGTTACAACCTGCGGCTCCGATGATCTCCGTCCAGAACGTCACCAAGGCCTTCGGGCCGAAGAAGCTCTTCGAGGACGTGGACGTCAGCTTCGCGCCCGGGAACCGCTACGGCCTCACCGGCCCGAACGGCGCCGGCAAGACGACGTTCATGAAGATCCTCGCCGGCGACGAGGAGGCCGACACGGGCAACGTGCTGCGGCCCAGGAAGCTCGGCGTCCTCCGCCAGGACCAGTTCAAGTACGAGGACAACCGCGTCCTCGACGTCGTCCTCATGGGCAACGAGCCGCTCTGGGAGGCGATGACCGAGAAGGAGAAGCTCCTCGCGAAGCCCGAGATCTCCGAGGAGGACGGCCACCGGCTCGCCGAGCTCGAGGTCGTCATCGGCGAGGAGGACGGCTACTCGGCCGAGTCCGACGCGGCCGAGCTGCTCCAGGGCCTCGGCATCGAGCAGCCCTGGCACGACCAGCCGATGCGGGCGCTCGCCGGCGGGTACAAGCTGCGCGTCCTCCTCGCCCAGGCGCTCTTCGGGAAGCCGCAGGGGCTCCTCCTCGACGAGCCCACGAACCACCTCGACATCGAGTCGATCCGCTGGCTCGAGAGGTTCCTGCGCGCGTACGAGGGCGTGCTCGTCACCATCTCGCACGACCGGCACTTCCTGAACGCGATCTGCACGCACATCGCGGACATCGACTACGAGACCATCATCACGTACCCGGGCGGCTACGACGACATGGTCCGGCACAAGGGCCAGGTGCGCAGCCGCGTCGAGTCGGAGAACGCGGAGAAGAAGAAGAAGATCTCCCAGCTCCAGGAGTTCGTGGCGCGGTTCCACGCCGGCACGCGCGCCTCCCAGGTGCAGAGCCGCATCCGCGCCATGCAGAAGCTGAAGCTCGAGGAGCTGAAGCGCTCGAACATCGCGGCGCCGTTCATCAAGTTCGAGCTGAAGGCGCCCTCGGGGAAGCAGACGCTCCAGGTGGAGGGTGTCTCGAAGAGCTACGGCGGGAACGAGGTCATCCAGCCGTTCAGCGCGCTCGTCACGCGCGGCGAGAAGGTCTGCGTCATCGGGAAGAACGGCGTCGGCAAGTCCACGCTCGTGAAGATGATCGCCGGCGAGCTCCCGCCCGATCGCGGCCACGTGCGCTGGGGGCATCAGGCGCAGGTGGGCTACCTCCCGCAGGACCAGGCCGGCGTGATCCGGCCGGGCACGACCGCGTTCGGCTGGCTCCGCGAGCTCGAGGACGAGCTCACGAACGAGGAGATCTCCGGCCTCCTCGGCCGCATGCTCTTCTCGGGCGAGGAGCGCATGAAGCCGACCGCGACGCTCTCCGGCGGCGAGACCGTCCGGCTCCTGCTCGCGAAGCTCATGCTCTTCAAGGACAACGTGCTCGTGCTCGACGAGCCGACGAACCACCTCGACCTCCAGTCGATCGCGGCGCTCTCGGAGGGGCTCCAGCGCTACGAGGGGACGGTCATCGTCGTCACGCACGACCAGGAGCTCATCCGCGAGGTCGGCTCGCGCATCTGGGTGATGCACAAGGGCGAGCCGGTGCTCGACTTCCCGGGCACGTTCGACGAGTTCGTGGAGAAGCACCCCGACCTCGCGGCCGCGCACCAGTAGCGTCACGCGAGCGAGGCGATCGCCCGCGCCAGGTCCTCCGGGATCGCCGCGCGCGCCTCGACGCGCGCGCCGTCCGCCGGGCGCGGGAACGCGAGGCGCTCGGCGTGGAGCGCCTGGCGCAGGATGGCCTCCGAGGGCGCGCCGTAGATCGCGTCGCCGAGCACCGGCCACCCGGCCTCGGCGAGCTGCACGCGGATCTGGTGCGTCCGGCCGGTGTCGAGCGCGACGCGCAGGAGCGCGGCGCCGCGCATGCGCCGCTCGACCGCGAAGGAGAGCCGCGCCCGGCGCGCGGACGAGACCCGCGTCGTGAAGCGGCGCGGGTCGGACGGACTCCGGCCGTAGGCCGCGTCGAGCGCGCCCGCGTCCGGCGGCGCGCCC
>DASSQM010000279.1:0-3498 GCA_035702465.1 Anaeromyxobacter sp.
CCGCACGAAGCAGGGCATCCCGGAGCTGCTCGAGTACATCGCGCTGCAGTCCGAGGTCCTCGAGCTCAAGTCGAACCCGGAGGCGCTCGCCTCCGGGCGCGTCGTCGAGGCGAAGCTCGAGAAGGGCCGCGGCCCGGTCGCGACGGTCCTCGTCGAGGAGGGCACGCTGCGCGTCGGCGACGCCCTCGTCACGGGCAGCCACTACGGCCGCGTCCGCGCCATGATGAACGAGCGTGGCGAGCAGGTGGACGACGTCGGCCCGGGGTATCCGGTCGAGGTGCTCGGCCTGTCGGGCGTCCCGGTCGCGGGCGACGAGTTCAACGTCGTCGAGGACGAGAAGGCCGCCAAGGAGGTCGCCACCCACCGCGCCGAGAAGGCCCGCCAGAAGGAGCTCGGATCGGTGAAGAAGGCGACGCTCGAGGATCTCTTCGCGAAGGCGAAGACCTCGGGCGCGAAGGTCCTGAACGTCGTCGTGAAGGCCGACGTGCAGGGCTCCGCCGAGGCCGTGACGCAGGCGCTCGAGAAGGCCGCCACGAAGAAGGTGGGCGTGAAGGTGCTCGATTCGGGCGTGGGCGCCATCACCGAGTCCGACGTCCTCACCGCCGTGGCCGGCAACGGCATCATCGTCGGCTTCAACACGAAGCCCGAGACGAAGGTCGAGCAGATCGCGAGCCAGCAGAGCGTCAAGATCCTGCTCTTCGACATCATCTACGAGGCCGTCGACAAGATCCGCGAGGAGATGGCGGGGCTGCTCGACCCCATCATCAAGGAGAAGCCGCTCGGCAAGGCCGAGGTGCGGGCGCTCTTCAACATCCCGAAGATCGGCGCCATCGCCGGCTCCGCGGTGACCGAGGGCGCGGTGAAGCGCGGCGCGCACGTGCGCGTGCTGCGCGACCGCAAGGTGATCCAGAGCGGGAAGATCACGTCGCTGAAGCGCCTCAAGGACGACGTCCGCGAGGTCCAGGCCGGGTTCGAGTGCGGCATCGGCGTGGAGGGCTACTCCGACGTGAAGCCCGGCGACCTCCTCGAGGCGTACGAGCTGGAGGAGATCCGGCCGAGCCTGGACTAGTGGCGACTCGGGTTCCCGTCCGCGAAGGGCGAGCGTGGAACGCGTTGCAGTGAACTCGAACGCGGCTTCGTGAGCGGACGACAGCCGCCTCGACGCGCGCCCAAGGCGCGAGTCGATGGTGCCACATGTTCGTGGGAGTCCTCAGGCTGACGCTCCACCTCCCGGATCCCGGCTCGCTCAAGTCGAAGCGGCACCTCGTCCGGTCCGCCATCGACCGGGTGAAGGCGAGGTTCAACGTCTCCATCGCGGAGGTCGCGGAGAACGACCTCTGGCAGAAGAGCGTCCTCGGCGTCTCCGCCGTCGGGAACGACCACGCGTTCGTGAACGAGTCGCTCGACAAGGTGGCGGACTTCGTCGCGTCCATGCACGGCGGCCAGATCCAGGTGACCGGCCGCGACATCGAGATCGTCTCGTACGGCGACGGCATCGGCGAGGGCCACACGCGGACGCTCGCCGAGGCGGAGGCGGACGCCGAGCGCAAGTACGAGGGGAGCTGGGACGACGAGAAGTAGACGCGAGCGTCCCCTCGATACGAATGTCCACGCACAGCCGCCCCGCCCGCGTCGCCGAGGAGTTCCGCCAGGAGCTGTCGTCGATCCTCGCGCGCGGGCTCAAGGATCCGCGCATCACCGGGTTCGTGACGGTCACCGGCGCGAAGATGAGCCCGGACCTCAAGGAGGCCACGGTGTACGTGTCCATCCACGCGCAGGAGGCCGAGCGCGAGCGGACGCTGGAGGGGCTCCGCGCCGCCGCCACCTTCCTGCAGCGCGAGGTGGCGCGCAACCTCAAGCTGCGCCACACCCCGCACCTCCGGTTCGTCTACGACGAGTCGGTCGAGCGCGGGGACCGGATCGAGCGGCTCCTCAAGGAAGCGCGCACGAAGGGCTCGCAGCAGTCGTGACCGGCGGCGTCCTCGTCGTCGACAAGCCGGCGGGGCCGACGAGCTTCGAGGTCGTGAAGCGCGTCCGGCGCGCTCTCGCCGCCGACAAGGCCGGCCACGCCGGCACGCTCGACCCCGCCGCCACCGGCGTCCTCGTCGTCTGCGTGGACGAGGCGGTGAAGCTCCAGCAGTGGCTCGCGGAGGGCGACAAGGCGTACGAGGCGACCGTCGCCTTCGGCGCCGCGACGGCCACGGAGGACGCCGAGGGCGAGGTCGTGGCGCGCGGCGACGCCGGCGCGCTCACGGCAGACGCGGTGCGCGCCGCGCTGCCCCGCTTCGTCGGCGAGCTCGAGCAGGTCCCGCCGATGTACTCGGCGGTCCGCGTCGGCGGCCGCAGGCTCCACGTGGCGGCGCGCGCGGGCGACGAGGTGCCGCGCGCGCCGCGGCGCGTGCGGGTGCACGCGCTCGAGCTGTCCGCGTTCGAGCCCGCCGCCTCGGGCGGGCTCGCGCTCGCGCGCGTCTCGGTCCGCTGCGGGAAGGGCACGTACGTGCGCACCCTCGCCGCCGACCTCGGCCGCGCGCTCGAGGTGCCCGCGCACCTGGCCGCGCTCCGCCGCACCGAGGCGAGCGGCTTCGACCTCGCCGCCGCGGTCCCGCTGGAGGAGGCGGAGTCGCTCGGGCGCCGCGATCGCGCAGCGTTGCGCGCGCGGCTCGTCCCGCCCGCGGACGCGCTCCGGCTCGTCCCCGCGGTCAACGTCGACGCCGCCGAGGCCCGCGCGCTCGAGCAGGGGAAGGCGCTCCGCCGCGACGCGCCGCCGGGCGAGCTCGTGCGCGCCATCGGCCCGGGCCACCGGCTCGTGGCGCTGTGCGCGCCGTCGCCGGCGGGGCTCCGGCCGGTGCGGGTGTTCCCGGAGAGCGCGAAGGGCTGAGCGGACGGTTGTCCGGGTCGAGGTCGGGGTCGCCGACCTCCTCACCTCGCGATCGCGAGCGCGAGCACCCCGACCCCAACCACCGCCACGCCCGCCGCGAGGCTTCGCATCTCCGCGAGCCGCCGGTCGACGTCGTCGATCCGGCGTGTGCTCGCCCCGCGCTTCCGCCTCCCGGTGATCGCGGCGCATGCCGCGAGGATGCAAGCGTGGAGGACCACGCCGAGGGCGCGCCCGCCGCCCGCGATCGGCCAGAGGGCGAGCGCCGCGTTCGCGAGGAAGGCGCCGGCCCACAGCAGGGAGAGGAACACGTTCGGGTGGCGGAAGAGCGCGGTGCCCGCGAGTGCGGGCAGGTACTCCCACCGCGCGTACTCGCCGGTGAGGCCGAGCGGGCGGAGCCCGGCGGCGGCTGCCCAGATGGCGGCGAGGGCGGCGAAGGACGCGGCGAGGACGGGGCCGGAGGTGGGAGCGCCGGCGAGCGTCGCCAGCGCGGCGGCGCCGAGGACCGACGCCGTGGCGGCCTCGAAGAACGTGGCTGCGCCGGTGCCGCGCCGGTAGGCGTAGACCGCCAGAGCGAGCGCCGCGCCGGCGAGGATGCCAGCGCGGGCGTGGCCGAGCGCGAG
>DASSQM010000280.1:0-2015 GCA_035702465.1 Anaeromyxobacter sp.
GCGACCATCATCGGCATCCCGCTGCTCCCGGTCGCGGTCCTCCTCGTCGTGGCGGCGGGGATCCTCGGGTTCGCGGCGCTGTCGTTCTACATCGGACGCGCGCTGCCGCTGCGGATCGAGCGCGGCACGGCCGTGCTGCAGCTCGCCATCGGGACGGCGATCATCGTGCTCCTCACCTCGATCCCGATCCTCGGCTGGATGGCGTGGATCGCCGCGCTCCTGCTCACGTTCGGCGCCGTGCTGCGGTCTCGGTTCGGCAGCCAGGGCGGCGCGCCGCTTCCCACGACGATCCCGCCCGCCCCGCCCGCGGCGCCTCCGCCGGCGGCGCCGGCCTAGATCAGGACGAGCCCGTCCTCCGTCCACTGGGCGTGGCCCGAGAGGATCGCGTCGAGGCTCTCGGCGCGCTCGTCCGCGAGCTCCGCCATCCGCTCTCGGACCGGGGGGTGCGCGGCGACGAGCGCGTCGAAGTCCGCGCGCGGCAGGCGGAGGAGCGTGCCGCCCCGGCGCACCACGACCGTCGCCGACGCCGGCGCCGCGCGGAGGAGGCTCATCTCGCCGAAGACGTCGCCCTCCCGCAGGCGCCCCACCGCCACCTCGGCGCCCGCGCGCCGCTTCGAGACGTCGAGGGCGCCGTCGAGGACGACGTACAGCCCGTCCGACGGCTCGCCCTCGAGCACGATGCGCTCGCCGTCCGCGACCGCGCGCGCGCGGAAGCGTGCCATGGCGCGCGCACGGTCCTCCGGGCCGAGCGGGCGGAACACCGGGCTCGTCGCCATCGCGTTCGCGAGGAGCCGCCGGCGGTAGAAGCGCCGGAGCGACGTGGCGAGCGGCGGGTGCCCGCGCGCGACCTCGAGGAGCGCCTCCGGCGCGAACTCGAGGAGCTCGCACGCCTCCTCGGCCGTCACGGTCGCGGCGCGCGGGGCGCCGGAGAGGAGCGCCATCTCGCCGAAGAAGTCTCCCTCGCCGAGGCGGGCGAGCACCACCGGGCGTCCCGCGTCGTCCCGCCTCGACACCGCGAGCCGGCCGGTCGCCACCACGTAGAAGCTCGCGCCGGAGCCGCCCTCCTCGAGGACCGGCTCGCCCTTCGCGACCGTGCGCAGCTCCATCGCGCGCGCGAGCGCCACGAACGCGTCCGGCGGGAGGTCGGAGAAGATGGGGACGCGCGGCAGCGACCCCGCGGCGGGCCTTGCCTCGACGATCTCGACGTCCAGGTCGCCCGCGGCGGCGGCGCCCGCGGCCGACACGATGCGGGCCAGGCCCGTCCGCGCCCCGGCGGGGCGCGAAGGGGCCGGAACGGCCTCCGGCGTCGGCGCCTCGCGCGCCGGAGGACCCTCGGCGTCCACGGCCGCCCGCCTCGCGTACAGCGCCGCGAGCGCGGCGTGCGCCTCGGCGTGTCCCGGGTCGCGCGGGGGGATGGCCTTCGCGACCGCGATGGCCTGGATGAGCTTCCCCTTCCCGGCCAGCTCCGCCGCCCTGTCCTTCAGCTCCCGAACGTCGGCCATCGAGCGGTCCTTTCCTGCGGACAGCCGCGCGTCAGCGGCGGGAGCGCGGCGCGCCGGCGGGCAGCTTCGAGAGCGCCTCGACCGCGGCGCGCCGGACCCGCCCGTAGTAGTCGCTCTTCAGCGCCTCGAGCCGCGCCGCGGCCGGCTCGTGGCGCAGCCTCCCCAGGGCGCGCGCCGCGGTCGCGCGGACCTCGGGGCGATCGTCCGTGAGGAGGGCCTGGATGGCCGGGCCGGCATCGCGCGCGGCGAGCTGCGCGAGCGCCTCGACCGCCTCCGCGCGCGCCGTCGCGCCGGGCCGGCCCACGTAGGCGACGAGCGGCGCCGCCGCCGCCGGCGCGCCGATGCGGGCGAGCGCCGCCGCCGCGACCGGGGCCGACGGGCCGTCGAGGAGCTTCGCCAGCGCCGGGATCGCGTCCGCGGAGCCCGTCTCGCCCAGGGCGCGCGCGAGCGCGACGCGCCACGCCGACGGCGCTGCGCCGGCCGCGTCAACTGCGCGGGAGAGCGCCGCCACCC
>DASSQM010000281.1:0-22693 GCA_035702465.1 Anaeromyxobacter sp.
ACGGTCGAGGGCACCGGCGTGACCATCGCGGGTGCGACGGAGGCGCAGGGGTTCCTGGGCGGATGCGTCGAGGTGCTGAGCGGGAAGCTGCGGCTCTTCGGAGCGACGCTCGTCGGCTGCGCAGGGACGGCGGTGGAGGCCTCCGGAGGCGAGGTGTCGCTCCGCGGCGTCGACGCGAGCGGCGGCTCGGCGGGGTGCCTCGTCTTCCTCGGCGGCGCCACGGCCGACCTCCACGGGAACGCCTGCGGCGGACGAGGACCCGGGCTCGTCCTCGCCGGCGGCTCCCGCGCGACGGCGGTCGCGAACCGCTGGTGGACGGACCCGGCGATGTGGGTCGATTGCGCGTCCGGCGCGAGGGCCCGGCTCGGCCGCGGCGAGGTGGTGCGCGAGCCGTGCGCCGCGGCGCGTTGAAGTCCCGGTTGACAGGGGCTTCGTCCTCGACAAGAACCGCCCCGCATGACAGCCTTCCGGGCTGCCCAAGCCATCGGGCGGTCGCGCGGACTGTCCGGAGGGGGGCGGTCGGCCGCTTCAGGGAGACGGCGGAGCCATGCAGATCAATCTGCGCAAGGCGATGTTCGTCCTGCCGAACCTCTTCACCGTCTCCTCCATCTTCCTCGGGTTCTACGCGCTCGTCCTCTGCGCGGGTGACGCGACGCCGGAGCAGCTCTACCAGGCAGCGCTCGCGATCTTCTTCGCCATCTTCTTCGACGGCTTCGACGGGCGCGTCGCGCGCATGACGAAGACGCAGTCGGACTTCGGCGTGCAGCTCGACAGCCTCGCCGACGTGATCTCGTTCGGCGCCGCGCCGGCGCTGCTCGTCTACAAGTGGGCGCTCGCTCCGCTCGGCTTCGTCGGCATCTTCGTCGCGTTCGCGTTCGCCGCGTGCGGCGCGCTCCGCCTCGCGCGCTTCAACGTCCTCGCGGCGCGCGGCGCGAAGGGGTCGTCCCGCTTCTTCGTGGGGCTCCCCATCCCGCTCGCGGCCGGCGCCATCGTCGCGCTCGTCATCGCGCACTACCGGCAGTTCGGGTCCACGACGGACGCGGCCGCGCGCGTGCCGGTGGCGGTCGTGGTGCTGGTCCTCTCGTTCCTCATGGTCTCGACGATCCGCTACCGGACGTTCAAGGACCTGCACCTCTCCACGAAGAGCCTCGCCGTCTTCCTGTTCCTGTCGGTGGCGGGAGTCGCGGTCGGCATCGCCACCCGCGCCTCGTTCGTGCTCGTCGTCTACATGGCGGCCTACATCGCCATGGGCATCGCCGAGTCCGTCATCGCCCGCGCGCGCCCGGCGCGCGACGAGTCCCGCCTCCCCGCCGCCGTCCGCGCGGAGCTCGCCGCCGACGAGGCGCTCGAGCCGGACCCGGAGGACGTCGAGGGCGAGGCCGAGGGCGACAAGGACGCGGAGGACGAGTACATCTAGCGGCCGATGCGCCCGAAGAAGCCGCAGCGCCCGACGAGCCCGCCCGGGCCGTGGGTCCTCCTCGCCGCCTGGGGTCCGTGCGGGTACGCGCCCTTCGCGCCGGGGACGTTCGGGACGCTGGGCGCGATCCCGCTCTACGCGGCCCTCTCGCGGCTGCCGTCCTTCGCGTACGTGGCGTTCACGATCGCGTTCTCGGGGCTCGCCATCCACGCGGCGGAGCGCGCCGGCAAGTACTGGGGGATCGCCGACGCGTCTCCCATCGTCATCGACGAGGTCGCCGGTTACCTCGTCACCATGGCCTTCGCGCCGTTCTCGTGGCCCGCGATGGCGGCGGGGTTCGTGCTCTTCCGGATCTTCGACGTCCTGAAGCCGTGGCCGGCGTCCGCGCTCGACCGGGTGAAGAACGGGTTCGGCGTGGTCCTCGACGACCTCGCCGCCGGCGCCTGGGCGTGGGCGGCGCTCCTCGCGCTGCGCATGCTGAGGGTGGTGCCCTGATGCACGTCGAGATCCTCTCCACCGGCGACGAGCTCCTCACCGGGCAGGTGGTCGACACGAACTCCGCCTGGCTCATGGACAGGCTGTGGG
Source organism: Anaeromyxobacter sp. (assembly GCA_035702465.1). Lineage (GTDB taxonomy): Bacteria > Myxococcota > Myxococcia > Myxococcales > Anaeromyxobacteraceae > Anaeromyxobacter. The sequence continues at coordinate 2,003 of DASSQM010000281.1, forward strand.
ACCTCGGCGTCATGGTCCGGCGCAAGACGCTCGTCGGGGACGACCGCGAGGACCTCGACGCCGCGCTCCGCGAGACGACCGGGCGCTCCGACCTCGTGGTCATGAGCGGCGGCCTCGGCCCGACGGAGGACGACCTCACGAGCGAGCGCGTCGCCGCGGTGCTCGGCGTGCCGCTCGAGCTGCACGAGCCCTCGCTCGAGATGCTGAAGCGCCGGTTCGAGCGCTTCGGGCGGGCCATGACGCCGAACAACGAGAAGCAGGCGCGCTTCCCCCGCGGCGCGGAGGTGATCCCGAACCGCTTCGGGACGGCGCCCGGCTTCCTCGTGCGCATCGGGCGCGCGGAGCTCGTGTGCCTTCCCGGCGTGCCGGTCGAGTACCGGGGGCTGTGCGACGAATGGGTGCTGCCCCGCGTCGCGGCGCGGCTCGGCGAAGTCCCTGCCGCGCGCGTGGTGAAGCTCTTCGGCGTCCCCGAGTCGCACGCCGATCACGCCATGCGACCCATCATGGACGACGCCGAGAACCGCGGCGTCCGCTTCGGATACCGGGCGCACTGGCCCGAGATCCACGTGAAGTGGACGGTGCCCGGGCCGGACGCCCAGGCGCGGGCGGATCGCATCGCGTCGACGGTGCGGGCGATCTTCGCCGACGCCATCTGGGGCGAGGGCAAGGACGAGCTCCCCGACCTCGTGGTGGCGCGCCTGCAGGCGCGTGGGGAGCGGGTCGCGACGGCGGAGAGCTGCACGGGCGGGCTCGTCGCGGAGCTCCTGACGCGCGTGGCGGGCGCCTCGAACGTCTTCGACCTCGGCGTCGTCGCGTACGCGAACGCGATGAAGGAGCGGATGCTCGGCGTCCCTGCCGACCTGCTCACCGCGCACGGCGCCGTGTCCGAGCCCGTGGTGCGCGCGCTCGCGGAGGGCGCCCGGCGCGCCGGCGGCGCGACCTGGGGGCTCGGCATCACCGGCATCGCGGGCCCCACCGGCGGGACCCCGGAGAAGCCGGTCGGCACCGTGCACGTCGCGCTCGCCGGGGCGGGCGGGACGCAGTCGGTCCAGCGCCTCTACCGGGGCGACCGCGAGCGCATCCGGCGCATGGCGTCGTTCGAGGCGCTGAACATGCTGCGGATCGCGATGCGGTGAGCGCCGGAAGCTACCCCGACCTCTCCTCGCAGAACTCGTCGACGAAGCGGTCCCACGAGAAGAACCCCGCGCCCGTCGCGAGGAGGTGCTCGTAGAGCGCCGCGGCGGCGCGCAGGAGCTCCGGCTCCTTGCGCGGCCGGTAGCGGGCCGCGAGCCCGCCGTCCTCGAGGGCGCGCGAGACCAGCGCGGCGACGTTCACGCCGCGGTTCGCGACGTTCCCCTCGCGGTCGATGAGCCAGCCGATGAGCTGCCCGATCCGGGCCCGCACCGCCACCCGCGGGAGCGCGCCGCCCGCGACGAGCGCCTCGTTCACCTCGTCCGGGGGCGCGTCGCGCACGACGAGCCACTGGAGGGAGCGCTCCGCCTCGAAGCCGGCCCGGGCGAGCGCAGCGCGGCAGCGGGCCTCGTCCTCGGGTTCGCAGCGGATGCGGACGGCGGGCTCCCTTCTCGGCACCACGGATCCGTACCTCGCGGAAGGGCGCGTCGCTATGTTGTCGCGGTGCCGCCCGACGACGAGGCGCTCGAGCTGCTTCGCTCCCGCAGCGGCCTCTCCATCGACGAGGAGGGGCGGTTCCTGCACCGCGGCGAGCCGATCACGCACGCGCGGACGCTCGACGTGCTGTGGCGCTCGCTGGAGCATGCTCCCGACGGACGATGGCTCGTGCGGGTCGGGCGCGAGAGCGGGTACGTGTCCGTCCGGGAGACGCCGTGGGTGGTCCGCGCGATCGCGGAGGGGCCCCCCGACGCGGCGCTGGTCCTCCTCCTCTCGGACGGCTCCGAGGAGAGCCTCGATGCCGCGACCCTGCGGGTGGGCGCGGACGGAATCCTCCGCTGCACGCTCGGACGTGGGGACCCCGCGCGGTTCGGGCGCGCGGCGCAGTTCGCGCTCGGCATGAGGCTCCGCGAGGACCCGCCGGGGTCCGGGTCTTACGCGCTCGATCTCGGCGGGCGGCGGTGGCGAGTAAGGGAAGGTGGGTGAGCCGTGCGCACCCTGCCGGCATCCTTTCGGTTGCTCGCCTGGCGGCCCGGCCCTACACAACCTTGGGGGATGACGAGATCCGTACTCGCGCTGCTCTTGCTCGCGCCCGCCGTGGCGTCGGGACAGGTCCTGCTCGGCGCCCCGTCGATGGGCGACGCGTTCCACACCATGGACCTGCTCGCGAACCGGCCGCGAAAGCCGCTCGATCAGGTGTTCGTGCTGCCGGAGCGACCTGGCCAGAACCAGGTGGCGTGGTACGGCTTCGACTGGCAGTACGTCGACGTCCCCGCGCCCGGCGGCGGGCCCGGCGGCATCCGCCTCTACTACTACAAGACCGAGGCCGCCCAGGCGCGTCGCGCCCTGCCCGCCATCCAGAGCGAGTACGCGCGGCTCGTCGACCAGTTCCACTACAGCCCGACGAAGCGGATCCCCTACATCCTCTTCGCGACGCAGCGCGAGTTCCAGACGCAGAACGTGTTCCAGGTGACCGAAGGGGTGCTCGGCGTCACGTCGCCCGAGGACCTCAAGATGACCGTCCCGTACTTCGGGGATCACTCGCGCTTCATCGAGGTCTCCACGCACGAGATGGTCCACCAGTTCCAGATCCAGAAGATGATGGAGGCGGCGGGCGCGCAGAACACGTCGTCGCCCATCAACGCGCTGCCCCTGTGGTTCACGGAGGGCATCGCCGAGTACTACTCGAAGGGCGGCATCGACACCGAGACCGACCTCTACCTGCGCGACCTCGTGTGGAATCCGGATCCGCAGAAGGGCTACGACGTCCTCCCGTTCGTGGAGGACCGCGCCCGCGGGTACATCCCCACCTACAAGCTGGGCCAGGCGCGGATCGCGTTCATCGCGGACGTCTACGGCAAGGAGAAGATCCAGGCGTTCCTCGAGAACGCCTTCCTGCTCACCGACGGCGATCGCGGCGGCGGGCCCCAGGCGACGGGCCGGAACTTCGGAGCGCTCGTCCGGCGCGTGCTGAACGAGCCCGTCGAGCAGGTCGACGGCCGCTGGCGCTCGTGGCTGAAGCGGCGCTACTACCCCGAGTACCTGCGCGCGAAGCAGGACCTGCCGCAGGTGCGCGAGATCCGGCAGCTCCCGTACGAGCCCGAGCACTTCGCGGCGTCGCCCGACGGCAACCTCCTCGTGGTGCGCGGCATCGATCGGGGCCGAGGGCGCGCGCGCCTGTTCCTCATGGACGTGCGGAACACGAAGGCCGCGGCCGAGCTCGCGGCCGACAGCGAGCCGGGCGTCGAGTCGCTCCACCCGATCGACCACTCCATCGCCGCCGTCGGGCCAGGGCTCGTGGTCTTCGCGGCGCAGAGCGGCATCGGCGACGCCGTCTACGCGTTCCCCTTCAAGCACGACGTGCGCGAGGGGCGGCTGCCGCGCATCAGCCTGGGCCGCCGCCGCACCATCCACATCCGGACGCCCTCCGGCGACGACTTCATCCAGATCGCCGACCCCGCCCTCTCGCCCGACATGAAGCAGCTCGCCTTCGTGGGCGTCGGCCGCGACGGGCAGCAGGACATCTACGTCGTGCCGATCCAGGGCGGCACCGCCCGGCGCGTGACGAACGATCCGTACACCGAGCGCGATCTGTCCTGGGGTGCGGACGGCATCTACTGCGCCTCCGACGCGACCGACCACGGGCGCACGAACCTCTTCCGCGTCGACCCCGACACCGGTACGCGCACGCGCCTCACCACGGCGCCGGCGAGCGATCGCTACCCGCGGGCGCTCCCCGACGGCTCCGTCCTCTTCTCGTCGAACGCGCACGGCAAGAACGACCTCTTCCTCCTGAAGCAGGGGCAGATCCAGCAGATCACGGACTTCACCACCGGGCTCACCTCCCCTGCGCTGGCGCCGAACGGCCGCGGCGTGTTCGCCTCCACGTTCCACGGCGGCACGTTCCGGCTCGTGGAGGTCCCGAAGGTCGCCTGGCTCGAGAGCACGCCCACTGCGGTACCGCCGGCCACGGGCGAGGCGCTCCCGATCCCGGTCACCGACCTGCCCATCGACGTCACCGAGTACAACTTCCTCTCGCTCAAGAACTGGAAGCCCGAGGCCGGGTTCGTCTACGGCGGCGGCGGCGGCAGCACCGTCGTCGGCCGCGCCGCGGCGCTGTTCTCGGACATGCTGCGCGACCACATCCTCTTCCTCGACCTGTCCGTCTACGGGTCCTTCGACTTCACGCAGGGGCTCATCCTCTACGAGGACCGCTCGAGCCGCGTGGGCTGGATCGGCGGGGGGTTCCACTTCGTCCAGCAGAGCATCGACCTGAAGGACCGCAGCGTCGCATACCTGCAGCGCGACTTCGGGATCACGGGCGCGCTCCGGTATCCGCTGGACCGTTTCAGGAGATTCGAGCTGGAGGCGACCGTCGGCGGCGTGCAGCGGTTCTGTCCGGGGCGGTTCGCCGGGTTGCTCACGTTGAACTGCACGATCACGAACATCCTGCAGGACGGGACCGAGGTCGTGGACCCGTACGACGCCGAATGGCGCAAGACCAACGCCGGCATGAACTTCAACTTCCAGCCGGCGGTCCGGTACGGCTACGACACCATCCGCTACGACTACGCCACCGGGCCGCTCGCCGGCAACTCGCTCCTCCTCGAGCTGGGCGGCGGGTACCTGCCGCAGCGGAACGCGGTGCACGGCTTCGCGCGCTTCGACGCGCAGCAGTACTTCCAGCTCGTCGGGCGCGCGAACATCGGGTTCCGCGCCGCGGTCGGCACGACGTTCGCGCCGAACGAGGCGGGCAGGACGTGGTCGCGCACGTGGTGGCTCAGCTCCGCGGACAACCTGCGCGGCCTCTACCCCTTCGACGTCCAGTTCCTCGTCGGCCGCAACTACTACGTGGCGAACGCCGAGCTGCAGTTCCCGCTCGATCCGCTCGTGCGCCTCCTCATCTTCGACTACATCGAGGGCGTCGCGGCGTTCGACTTCGGCGGCGTGTTCGACGACTGGGACCGCACGCCCCAGGGTGGAAACCTGAACTGGTGGGAGCACCGCACGCTCACGGGCGTGCTCGGCGTCAACGTCCTGTTCGGCCCGCTCCTCCTCCGCGTCCACTTCGGCCACCCGTTCAGCATCGGCGGCATCGAGACGCCCGCGATGGTGGACGGGACGCGCTGGGTGACGAACGTCACGCTGCGGTACTTCTTCTTCTAGCTCCGGCCGCCGGCGTGCCGTGGGCCCCCGACGCGCGCAACGTTGTCGGGAAGGCGCGCGGCTCCTCCCGCACCACGCGGGGGCTCGCAGCAGTGCGGTGGCCGCCGCCCGTGGGGGGATCCATGGGCTTCCTCGATCACCTGCCGGCCCGGCGGCGGGGCAAGCGCTTTCCCGTGCACCCGGGCCTCGCGCTCGCCGGGCTCGCCGCCGGCGCCGCCGCGGCCGCGCTGTTCTCGCCGCGCGGCGGCGGGCGCCGTCGCGCGCTCGTCGCGCAGAAGACCGCCGCGCTCGCGCGGAGCACGGCGGCGCTCGGGCAGCGGGGCGCCGCGGAGATCGGGAGCCACGCCCGCGTGCTCCTCGCCCGGGCGCGCTCCGCCGTGCACGAGCGCCGCGCGCCGGACGAGATCCTCTGCGCGCGCGTCCGCGGTCGCGTCGGGCGGCTCACGTCGCACCCCGGCGCCGTCGAGGTCGTGGCGCACGACGGCGTCGTCGAGCTGCGGGGGCCCGTCCTCGCGGCCGAGGCGAACCGCGTCGTCGCCGGCGCGCGCCGCGTCCTCGGCGTCCGCGGCGTCACCGACCTCCTGGAGCGGCACGCCGATCCCTCAGGCGTCCCCTCGCTCCAGGGAGGCGAGGCGCGGGAGCGGCCCGGCTCCGCGCTCGCCCGCGAGCACTGGACGCCCGGGACCCGGCTCCTCGCGCTCGCCGCCGGCGCGGGCCTCGCCACCGCCGGCCTCAGCGCGCGCATCCCCGGCGCCCTCACCGTGAGCGCCATGGGCGCGCTGCTCACGCTCCGCGGCGCGACCAACCTGCCGCTCTCGCGCCTCCTCCACCCGCGCACGGTGCGCCCGCGAGCGGGGACGGACGAGGCGGGTGGCGGCCACGGCGCGTCACGAGAGGGCTGAGCCCCCCGCGCACGCGTCTGCTCCGGCGTCGCGGACGCGGACCGCGGCCGTAGCAGCAGCCGCTTCAGTCGCCGCGACTGCCGACCGTCATCCCGCGGCGACTGCTGTCGGCACCGCGCCCGCCGGCTCGCGGAGCCTCGCGACGAGGCGCTCGAACGCGTCGGGGTTCGCGCGGAGCCACTCCATCGCGCGCTCGCGCCCCTGGCCGATGCGCTCTCCGTCGAGGGAGAAGTGGGCGCCCGACCTGTCGACGAGCCCGCGCTCGACGCCGAGGTCCACCGCCTCGGCGGCGCGGTCCACGCCGATCCCGTAGCGCACGTCGAACTCCGCCTCGCGGAACGGCGGGGCGACCTTGTTCTTCACCACCTTGACGCGCGTGCGCGAGCCGACGATCTGGTCGCCCTCCTTCACCTGCCCGACCCTGCGGATGTCGAGGCGGACCGACGCGTAGAACTTGAGCGCGTTGCCGCCCGTGGTGGTCTCCGGGTTCCCGAACACGACGCCGATCTTCATGCGGATCTGGTTGATGAAGACGACCACGGCCTGGTTGCGGGAGACGACGCCGGTGAGCTTGCGGAGCGCCTGGCTCATGAGCCGGGCCTGGAGGCCCATGTGCGGGTCGCCCATCTCCCCCTCGATCTCGGCGCGCGGCACGAGCGCCGCGACCGAGTCGACCACCACGATGTCCACGGCGCCCGAGCGCACGAGCTGCTCGGAGATCTCGAGCGCCTGCTCCCCGGTGTCGGGCTGCGAGACGAGGAGGTCGGCGAGGCTCACCCCCACCTTGCGCGCGTACCCCACGTCGAGCGCGTGCTCGGCATCCACGAACGCGGCGACGCCGCCCTGGCGCTGCACCTCGGCGATGGCGTGCAGCGCGAGCGTGGTCTTGCCCGACGACTCGGGCCCGTAGATCTCGACGACCCGCCCGCGCGGCAGACCGCCCACCCCGAGCGCCCGATCGAGGCCGATCGAGCCGGTCGGAACCACCGCCACGGGCGCGATCTCGGCGCCGTCGCCGAGCCTCATGATGCTGCCCTTCCCGTACTGCTTCTCGATCCCGGCGACGGCCAGGAGGAGCGCCTTCGCCTTCTCCGTGAGCTTGCTCATCTCGCCTTCCTTCCCCGCGGCGCGGGGCTCGTGTTCCTCCGCCGACGCGGCGGCAGGGGTTTCGCCATCAGAGCGGCCGGTCCAGCGCGCGGTACTGGATCGCCTCCGCCACGTGGTCCGCGCGGACCGCGTCCGCGCCCTCGAGGTCCGCGATGGTCCGCGCCACCCGCAGGACCTTGTCGTGCGCGCGCGCCGAGAGCCCCAGCCGCTCGACCGCGGCGTGGAGCAGGCGTCTACCGGCGTCGTCGGGCGCGCAGAACCTCCGCAGCAGCCCGCCCCGGAGCCGCGCGTTCGTGCGGGCCCCGCGCCCTCCCTGCGCCTCGCGCGCGCGGACGATGCGCTCTCGCACCGCCGCGGTGGTCTCCCGGCCGCGCTCGCCGAGCAGCGCCGGCGCGACCGCCGGCACGTCGACGTGGATGTCGATGCGGTCGAGGAGCGGCCCGGAGATGCGGCGCCGGTAGGCCACGAGCTCGTGCGCGGTGCAGCGGCAGCGCCGCGCGGCGCCGCCGAGGTGTCCGCAAGGGCACGGGTTCATGGCCGCGACGAGCATGACGTCCGCGGGGTACGTGACGCTCCGCCCTGCCCGCGCGATCGAGACCTCGCAGTCCTCGAGCGGCTGCCGGAGCGCCTCGAGGACGTGGCGCCGGAACTCGGGCAGCTCGTCGAGGAACAGGACCCCGCGGTGCGCGAGCGAGACCTCGCCGGGCCGCGGCATGCTCGTCCCGCCCACGAGGCCCGCGTCGGAGATGGTGTGGTGCGGCGCCCGGAACGGCCGCTCCTCGAGGAGCCCGCGGTGCCGCGTGAGCCCGGCGACGCTGTGCACCACCGTCGCCTCGAGCGCCTCCTCGAACGTGAGCGCCGGGAGGAGCCCCGGCACGCGCCGCGCGAGCATGGTCTTCCCGCTCCCCGGCGGGCCGAACATGAGGAGGTTGTGGCCGCCCGCCACCGCCACCTCGAGCGCACGCTTCGCGTTCTCCTGCCCCGCCACGTCGGCGAGATCCGGGCCGGGCGCCTGCGCCGGCGCCTCGACCGCGTGGAGCGGCGGCCGCAGCAGAGCCTCGCCCCGCGTCCACGCGACGAGGTCGCCGAGGCTCTTCGCCGAGAGCACGCGCAGCCCCTCCACGACGGACGCCTCCCGGGCGTTCGCCTCGGGCACGACGAGGCCGCGGGCCCGCGCACGCCTCGCCTCGATGGCGATCGGGAGGACGCCACGCACGGGCTTCACCTCGCCGGAGAGCGCCAGCTCGCCGACGAGGTGGATCCCTTCGAGCGCCTCCGGCTTCACCTCGTCCGCGGCGGCGAGGAGGCCGGCGGCGATGGGCAGGTCGAAGCCCGGCCCGTCCTTGCGGAGGTCTCCCGGGGCGAGGTTGATGGTGATGCGCTTCGAGGCGAGGCCGGAGCAGCCCAGGTTCCGGATGGCGGCGAACACCCGGAACTTCGCCTCCTGCACGCTGCTCCCGGGCAGCCCGACGACGCGCACCCCCGGGAATCCGCCCGAGACCTCCACCTCCACGTCGACCGGGACGGCGGTGACGCCGAGCACCGCTCCGGACCGGACGCGGACGAGCATGTACGCGCGTTCAGCAGGGGACGTGCCACGCGGAAGCGCGCGCGATCGCGGGGGTTCCGGACGGCGGCCGTCCGGGAGCCGGCCGCGACGGTCGCGGCGCGGACCCGGCCATCCCCGTCAGCCGCGCGCCAGCGCCACCGCGCGCGCGAGCACGTCGTCGAGCATCGCCGGGGTGAGCCGGCCCGTCTGCGTGTTCTGGCGCGAGGGGTGGTAGCTCCCGACGAGCGCGGGCGCGCCCGGGAGCGCGAGGACCGCGCCGTGCGCGAAGCGAGGCGCCGGGCGCGGGACGGCGTGGCCGGCGCGCGCGAGCGCGCGCAGCAGCGCCGCCCAGGCGACGGCGCCGAGCGCCACGGCGACGCGGACGGATTCGAGCGCGGCGAGCTCGCGGTCGAGGAAGGGGGCGCACCGGGCGAGCTCCGCCGGCGCCGGCTGGTTGCCCGGCGGGACGCAGCGGCATGCGGCCGTGACGAACGCGCCGTCGAGCGCGAGCCCGTCGTCGCGCGACACCGAGGTCGCCCGGCTCGCGAGCCCGGCGCGGTGCAGCGCGGCGTACAGGAAGTCGCCCGAGCCGTCCCCGGTGAACATCCGGCCGGTGCGGTTCGCGCCGTGCGCGCCCGGGGCGAGGCCGACGAGCACGATGCGCGCCGCGGGATCGCCGAAGCCGGGCACCGGGCGTCCCCAGTACACGTCGCCGAGGTACGCGCGGCGCTTCGTGCGCGCGACCTCCTCGCGCCACGCGACGAGGCGCGGGCAGGCGCGGCAGCGGACGACGGCGTTCGAGATCGCGGAGAGCGAGGAGGCGGAGCTTCGCCTCAAAACAGGCTCTCCGGCACGTACACGATGTCGCCGGGCTCGAGGGCGAAGTTCGGCGCCTTCCCGAGGGCGATGTCTTGCACGTTCACCTTCACCTTCACCTCCTGGCCGTTCACCCGGCGCGTGACGGAGGTGGAGTTCTGCGAGGCGGTCTTCGTGAACCCGCCGGCGAGGGTGACCGCCTGCACGATGGTCATCCCCTCCTCGAACGTGAACGTGCCGGGCTTCTGCACCTCGCCGAACACGAACACCTTCTTCGAGTTGTACTCCTTCACGAGGACCGAGACCTGCGGGTCCCGCATGAACCCCTCGGCGAGGCACGCCCGGATGCGCTCGGCGGCGGCGTTCGGCGACAGCCCCGTGAGCGGCACCCGCTTGCAGAGCGGGAAGATGACGTCGCCGTCGCGCCCGACCTGGTAGACGCCGGACAGCTCCGGCTCCTGGTAGACGCGCACCTCGACGACGTCGCCCGGCCCGAGCGACGACGTGCCGGTGGCGGCGGCGACGGGTGCCTCGTCGAGCGCCGTCCGCGCACGCCGGCTGCAGCCCGCCGCGGCGAGCGCGACCGCGAGGGCGACGGCGAGGGACCGGGGGCGGGGCGTCGGCATCGGGGCGGGGACGCGAGCCGTAGCAGTATCCGGAAGGCCCGCGGCGAGTCAACGAGCGGCCGCCCGGCGCCTCCGCGCGTCAGTACCGGACGCCGAGCCGGATCCACATCTCGTTCTTCGAGTAGTCGAAGCCGGGGAGCCCGGGGATCGCGAACGAGGACGAGGTGCGGTGGCTGAAGGCGTAGCCGACGGACGCGGACATCCAGCGCGCGATGCCGGCCTCGACGGCGGGCTCGATGCGGACGAGGCCTGCCGTCGCCGGCCCGGGCGAGTACGTGCGGGTCTCGTAGCTCGCGTCCGCGCGCGCCGCGTAGCGGCCGGCGAGCAGGATGCGGCCCGAGCCGTAGACGCGGTTCGCGGTGAAGAGGGCCGGGCCCGGATCGATGCCGAGCCCGTGCGTCCAGCCGACCTTCACCGTCGCGCTGTCCGTCGCGATCCACTCGCCCTCGACCGTCGCGAGCCACGTGCCCACGTTCTCCGGCGTGACGCCGAGCGTGGTGGTGTAGCCGGCCTTGAGCGTCGCGCCGACGTGCGGCGTCACGAGCCCGGTGAAGCCGACCGAGCCGTCGACGCCGGAGACGTTCGACACCGCCGCGTCGTTCGGCACGCGCGAGAACCAGCCCGCCTGGAACGTCGCCGAGGTGCGCGGGAGGAAGCGCCACTTCACGTCGCCGCCGGCGCGGAACTCGTTGTAGGCGAGCCCCTTCACCGACCCGGAGCACGCCGCGCAGATCGGATCGGGGTAGAACGCCTCGAACGTCTCGAGCGCCCAGGCGCCGCTCGCGGTGAACACGAGCGCGCCCCCGCCCGGGCGGTAGGGCGCGCGCAGGCGGAGCGCGTTGTAGTTCGAGATGACCGCGTTCGACAGGACGAAGGCCGTGGAGCCGGGAGCGCGCCGGAAGTCGTCCTCGACCTCGAGGCCGAGCATGCCGCGGCGGTTCACGGCGAGGCCGAGCGAGGCCTGCCCGTACATCCTCGAGAGCTGCGAGCGCGTCTCCGTCGCGCCGAGGCCCATGTACTGCGCCCAGTCGATGCTCGCGCCGAGGTCGGCGGCGGCGAGGTCGCCCGGCACGGTGAGGTCGAAGCCCGGCCGGATGTGCAGGACCATGTCGCCGACGGAGTCCTTGTTCGCCGTGTAGTAGACGTTCGAGTCGTACCGGTCCTCGACCTCGAGGTACGGGTGCAGCCGGCCCTCGCTCCCGCCGAGGCGGACGCCGTTGCCCGCGCTCCCGGCGGCCGGGGCGGCGAGCGCGAGCGCCAGCGCGGCCAGCGCCGCGCGACCCGCTCTCCTCGTGATCATCCGCGTCGACATGCGTCCGTTCCCTTCGCCGCCGCGCCCTGTGCGGCACCGCGCGGGGCGGTGCCCCGCATGCTCCCCGGGGAAATTCACTAGTAGTACTTGCTCGCGACGGGCGGCCGGACGATCGGCGGCGCTCCGAACGGCGGGCTCCGGCGGCGCCCGTCGCGCGCGTCGTCGCCCTCGCCGGGCAGGTTCGACGGCTGCTGAACCTCGACCGTCGTCTTCTCGTCGACCATGTACGCGAGCTGGCCGATGCACTGCTCGGAGTCGGCGCGCAGGCCCTCGACCTTCGTGCGCGCGATGCCGATCTTCGCGAACTCCGACTCCGCGGCCTGGTCCTTGTTCGAGACCGCCTCGTGCAGCGCGATGTCCGCCTGCTCGCCGATCTTGAGGAGCGCCTTGATCTGCGTGAGCTTCTCGTTGACGCAGTTGAGCTTCACGACGTCCTTCTCGTTCCGCGCCTCCTCGACGCGCCCGAGGACCTGCTTGAGGGACGCCTTCATGCGGGCGAGGTGCTCTGCCGCAGCCTCCAGCTTGTCGGAGTCTGGGGTCCCCTTCTGAGTCATCGGCGCGGCGGCGGCCGCCGGGCCGGCGGCGAGGGTGCACGCGATGACGAAGAGCGTCTTGGCGTTCACGAGTGGTCCTTCCCCGCCTGGGGCGGTACCGGAAAAATCCCCGTCAGGCTACTGGGTTGGCAGGGGGCCGTCAACGCGGCGACCGGCAGGCCGCCACCTGCATCAGCGCACATCCGCGCGTCGATCGTCCGCCGACGGAAGTACCAGGACTTCCTCGCTGCCCGCCGCTGGCCCGTCTTCGGAGCCGTCCGAAGGGGTTACCGTACACCGCCACCGGTCGCCCGCCCTCACGAGGCGGGGCGGGACCTCCTGCGAGCTCTCCGCGAACGGCTGCTCGGCGCCGTTGCGCTGCCACGCGTACCGGTAGCGGACCGGATCGCCGTCGGGGTCCTCGCTCTTCACCGCGATCTCGCAGCGGAGCGCCTGCGCCTGCCTCGGCTGGGCGGGCTGGAGCCGCACGACGAGCGGGCCCGGCGGGCTGTTCGCCACCACCGCGACCGCGCTCGCGGGCGTGCCCGCCGCGGTCCCGTCGGACGGCGTCGCCGTGCACTTCCAGCGGCGGCCCTTCGAGACGCGGCTCCCGTCGATGCGGGAGGGAGCCGCGCCCGCCGGGACCGGCCGGTCGTTCTCGGTCCAGGCGTAGGCATACGTGATCGGATCGCCGTCCGCGTCGAGCGACGGCGTCGCGATGCGGCACTCGAGGTCGTCGCCCCTGTGCGGCTTCTCCGGCTCGATCGCGACCTGCGGTGCCGTCGGCGGCGTGTTGCGCACGACGAGCTCCGCGGCGGCGCGGCCGCTCTCCGCCGTGCCGTCGAACGCCCACGCCTCGCAGCGCCACTTCTCGCCGCGGCGGAGGACGCCGGCGGGCAGCGTGGGGGAGCCCTCCGCGAACGCCTCGGGCTTGTCGTTCCGGTACCAGCGGTAGCGGAGCGTGATCGCCTCCTGGTCCGCGTCGCGCTCGGGGGAGCGCGCGTCGCAGGTGAGCGCCTCGCTCGCCGCGGCGGACGCGGGGGCGAGCACGACCGACGGCGCGGGCGGCGGCGTGTTCTTCACCACCGCCTGGAGGACGACGCGCTCGCCCTCGTCCTCGCCGTCGAACGGCGTCACCTCGACGCGCCACACCTCGCCGTGCCGCATCGTTCCGGGCGGGACCACCGGGCCCTCGTTCACGAAGGGCGCGCCGTCGCGGAACCAGGCGTAGCGGTACGAGACGAGGTCGCCGTCCCGATCGACGGAGGGCTTGCGGACGGACACCGCCACGCCGCGGGGCGCGGTCGGCTCGGCGGGCTCGAGCGCCACCGCCGGCGCGCCCGGAGGCGTGTTCGCGACCTCGCACTCCGCGTACGCCGGCGGGCCGGCCAGCTCGCCGTCCCACGGCGTCACGGTGACGCGCACGCGGTCGTGCTTGCGGAGCGCGGGCGACGTGAGCCGAACCTCTCCCGACATCGCGGGGACGGGCTTTCCGTTCACCGTCCACTCGTGCCGGTACGTGATGGAGTCGCCGTCCGCGTCGGACGCGGCGAGCGCGATGCGCGCCTGCGGGACGGTCCCCGCCGGAACGGGGCCGTCGCAGAGCGCCACGGCGGTCGGCCCGGGCGCGGTGTCGGCGATGACGACCTCGTGGCGCACCGCGGGGCTCTCGGCCTCGCCGTCGCTCGCGACCACCTCCACGGCCCAGCGCTCCCCCTTCTTCGCGACGCCGCGCGGGACCAGCGCCTGCGCGGCCGGCGCGTCCCACCTCTGGCCGTTGCGCGTCCACGCGTACCGGTAGGTGACGGCGTCGCCGTCGGCGTCCGGCGGCTGGTCGATGGCGACGGCGATGCCGTCCACGCGGCGCGGCCGCTCCGGCGTGAACGCGACGCGCGGCGCGGGCGGCGGGGTGTTCACGACGGTGACGGTCGCGCGCGCCGCGGGTCCCGGCTTCTCGCCGTCGTGGGCGCGGACCTCGACGGTCCACCGCTGCCCCTTCTTCAGCTCGGAGGCGGGCGCCTCGCTCGAGGAGGTCCAGAACGGCGCGTCGCGCGACTCCAGCGTGCCGTCGGGGAGCGCCACGGGCGCGCCGTCCTTGAGCCAGCGGTACTGGTAGCGGAGCGCGTCGCCGTCGGGGTCCGTGGCGGGCCTCTTCACGACCGCCTGCAGCGGCGCGCCGACCGTCGGGCGCTCCGATCCGAAGGCGATCCCGGGCTCGGTCGGGGGCGCGTCGTCGACGAGCACCTCGTCGACCGCGGGCACACCCGCCTCCTCGCCGTCGCGCGGCGTGACGACGACGCGCACGCGCTCGTGCTTCGCGAACTGGCTCGCCTCGAGCGTCTCGGCGCCGGTGCCCGTGGGCCGGCCGTTGCGGGTCCACGCGATCTGGAGCGCGATCTTCTCGCCGTCCACGTCGCGCGCGGGCTCGAGGACGACGAGCTTCAGGGGCTCGCCGCCCTTCGGCCGCCGCGGCTCGATGGCGATGCGCGGCGAGGTGGGCGGGGTGTTCGCGACCGTCACCGTCGCCGCCGCCTTCGGGCCCGTCGCCTCCCCGTCGCTCGCGGTGACGGTGAGCTCGAACGTGTCCGCGCGCACCACCTCGGTCCCGGGCACCTCGCGCCCGTCGCCGGGCACGGCGAGCGGCGCGCCGTTCTTCTTCCAGGAGAACTTGTACGTGAGCGCGTCGCCGTCCGCGTCCTCGGCGGGCGCGGCGATCACGGCGTGGAGCGCGTCCCCGCGCCGCGGTCGCGCCGGGCGGATCTCCACCTTCGGCGCGGTGGGCGGGGAGTTCCGGGCGGTCGCCTCGGCGCGCGCGGGCGGGCCGGACTGCTCGCCGTCGAACGCGCGCACCTCGACCTCGATCTTCTGGTGCTTGCGGAACAGGTTCCCCTGCAGGATGGACGTGGCGGCGGGCAGGTTGCGCGGCTGCCCGTCCACCTTCCACGCGTAGCGGTACACGAGGGGATCGCCGTCGGGGTCCGTCGCGGGCACCTCGATGCGCGCGCGCACGAGGTCCGCGCGGCCGGGCGACGCCGGCTCGAGCGCGATCTGCACCGGCCCGGGCGGCGTGTCGCCGACGCGCGCCTGCGCCGCGCCGGAGGGCCCGGTGAGCTCGCCGTCGCTCGCCACGGCACGCGCGACGAGCAGCGAGCTCCGCTTCAGCTTGTCGGCGGGGAAGACGTCGCCCGTGACGCCCGTCTCGAGCCCGTCGAGGAGCCAGGTGACCTTGTAGGTGAGCGGGTCGCCGTCGGGGTCCGCGGCGGGCTTCACGATCTTCGCGCGGACGTCGGTCGAGCGGTTCGGCACCGCCGGCTCGAGCGCCACGCCCGGCGCCGTGGGCGCGGTGTCGAGGACCGCCACCTCGCGGCCCTCCGCGACCGCGTCGCCGCGCGGCGCGGTGAGGACGAACCGCCACTTCTCGCCGCGCTTCACCGTCCCGGCGGGCAGCTCCTTCTTCCCGTCGAGCGACGGCACCGCCTTCCCGTTCCGCTGCCACTCGATCTTCGGCGCGGGCGCGGACTCGCCGCGCCCCGCGTCGAGCCAGACGCCGCGCCAGGTCGCCTTCACGGCGTCGAGCGCGCGTGGCTCCGCGGGCACGAGGGCGAGGTCCTTGTACGCGGGCGGGTTCGGACCGTAGCGGCCGCTCTGGGAGGCGCCGCCGCCGGGCCCCGGCCACGGCGCGCGCGCGACCGCGGTCCCCGCCCGTTCCGCGCGGACCGCGTGGAGCTGGCCGCCCGTCCCGCCGACGAAGGCGGCGAGCGAGCCCTCCTGGGCGAGATCCACGAGGATGGGCGTCGCCGTCACGTCGGACGAGAGCGACGCCGGGAACCCCGCGAGCGTCTTGCCCTTCGCGTCCACTGCGACGACGCTCCCGTCGGCGAGCGCCACCACGAGGTCGAGGACCCCGTCGCGGTCGACGTCGCCCACCACGACGCCGCCGAAGATGCGCGTGCCGACGCGTACCGGGAATCCCGGGAGCTTCTCGCCCGAGGCGGAGACGGCGTGGATCATGCCGTCCGCCGAGGCGAACGCGACGTCGAGGCGGCGGTCGCCGTCGAGGTCCGCGATGGCCGGGCCCTGGTAGATCCGGTAGCCCGCCTTCACCGGGAAGCCCGGGAGCGCCTTGCCGCGCCCGTTCACGGCGTACAGCCCGAAGTCCTGGCTCGCGACGACGAGGTCCATCTCGCCGTCGTCGTCCAGGTCGGCGAAGGCGGGCGCGCCCGTGACCGAGAACTTCGTCACGAGCGGGAACCCGGGGCGCTCGTGGCCCGCGGAGTCGACGACGTGCACCTTGCCGTCCTCGCAGCCCACCGCCACGGAGCGGCCGCCGGCGAAGACCGACGACGACGGGCTGCTCGTCACGACGCACCCGACGCTCGCGGGCCAGCCGGTGATCTCGCGCCCGTTGCGCCGGAACGCATGCAGGCGGCCCTTCTCGTCGCCGACGAGGAGCTCCGGCCTGCCGTCCCCGTCCACGTCCGCGAAGGACGGACCGGCCTTCGCGCGGGCGCCGAGCTTCACCGGGAACCCGGAGACGAGCCCGCCGCCGCTCCACAGGAACAGCTTGCCGGACGCCGTGACGACCGCGATCTCCGGGCGGCCGTCGGCGTCCATGTCGGCCGCGGCCGGCGCGCCGGCCGCCTCGTCCTCCTCGCCGGTCGCGATCGAGAAGAGCGTCTGGGAGCTGCCGTCCGCGCGGAACGCCAGGACCTTCTCGCCGGCGACCACCACCACGGCCGGCGCGCCGCCCACCGTGACCGCGACGCCCGCGTGCGCGACGCGCCCGCCCGCGTCGCGCGGATAGCTCGAGAGGGCTGCCCCGAGCGCCGCGAGGAGGAGCATCCCGTTCATGGCATCCCCTACGGCCGGGCGCGGCCGGCGAGCTTCACGTTCGTCTCGCGCAGCCGCCCGGAGAGCACGCGGGCGACGTTGACGAGGAACAGCGTGAACCCGTCGCGGGAGCGCTTGCGGAACGCGGTGAAGTTCTCGGCCGTGAGCTGGAGCGCCACGCACTCGGTCCGCGCGCGCACGGTCGCGGAGCGCACCTCGCGATCGACGAGCGACATCTCGCCGAAGCTCGCGGGCGCCTGGATCACCGCGAGCGGCGCGTCGGGGGCGCCGTCCGGCGCGCGCGTCGTCACCTCGACGTTGCCGCTCTCGAGCACGAACAGCGCATCGCCGGCGTCGCCCTGCGCGAAGACCACCTCGCCGGGCGCGAACCGGCGTGGCCGCGACAGCTCGGCGAGCACGTCGAGCTCCGCGTCGGAGAGCATGTCGAACAGCGGACAGCGGCGCAGCGCGGCGGCCTTGTCGACCTGCATCACGCCTCCCCGTCGCGCCGCGCGCCCTTGCGCGGGCCGAGGAAGTACTCCTCGAAGCGCCGGTCGTCCTCCACGGCGACGAGGCCGAGCCCCTCGCGCGCGGGCTCGAGGAACGCGACGCCGCGCTGGCGGCCCACGGTGTAGACGCCGAGGGCCTTCACCTCGATGTTCGCGCCGTCCGGATCGTCGGCGAGCGCCACCGCGTACGCGGCCCGCTTGTCGTCGGCGTGGCGCCAGTAGAGGAATCGCTCGCCGGCGGCGCAGCCGAAGCTCGCGCGGGCCTCGGCGAGGAGCGCCATCCGACGACGGTCCGCCTCGGCGCGCTCGCGGCCGGCGGCCTCGGACTCGGCGGCGAGCTGCTTCGCCCTGGCACGCCGCTCCTCGGCCTCCTCGAAGAGCCGCTCGGCCTCGCGCCGGATGCGGCGCGCCGCGGCGGCGTGCTCCGCCACGAGCAGCGCGCGCTCGAAGCTCGACGCCCAGGCCGCCTCGACCTGCTCCCAGAGGCGACCCCGCTTCCTGTCCTCCGCCTCGTACTGCTCGCGCAGCTCCTGGTGCTGCCGCTCGGCGACGCGGAGCGCCGCCTCCGCGGAGCGCGCCTTCGCGCCCTCCTGGGCCGCGCCCCGGCGCTTCGCGCCGTCGCGCCGCTCCTCGACCGCGCGGTCGGCGCCGCCGAGGCGGACCCACAGGTCGGAGGTGCGGATGCGCTGGTCCTCGTACTCGCCGACGAGCTCGAGGGCGCGGTTCTCGAGGCCCTGCGCCTCGGACGCGGAGCGCGTCCCCTCGTCGTCGGCGTCGCCCGCGCGCGAGAACGCGTCCACGGCGGCGCGCTGCGCGAGCTCGGACCGGACGAGCATCGTCTCCGACTGCGAGACGAGGTCCTCGTGCCGGAGCGACGCCTCCTGCAGCGCCGACATCGCGCGCCGGTACTCCGTCCACCAGCTCGAGAACGCCGATCCGTGGAGGAGCTCTCGAAGATCGCCGAGGCGGACGGACTTCATGGCGCTAGTTCACGGGCTGGAAGACGAAGGGGTACTCCACCGTCACCGGGCCCGACGGCCGGAACGACGTGCGCCACGAACGCATCGTGTTCACGATGCAGGACGCGACCTCGGGGGAGCCCACGCTGTTCTGGGACGGGTTGATGTCCGAGAGGCCGCCCGTCTCGAGGATGGTGAAGCGGATCGAGATCTTGCCGCGCAGCTTCGGGTTCCGCTTGAGCGCGTTCTCGTAGCACGCCTTGATGAGGCCCATGCGCGCCTTCACGAAGGCGGCGAGCTTGCCCTGGTCGATGTCCGACGAGTCGACCTCGGCCTCCTCCGCCGCCACCGACCCGGAGACGCGCACCTCGCTCTTCGCGCCGTAGCCGACCTTGCCGCCGCCGCTCGTGGCGAGATCGCCGATCGACGCGGCCTCTCCCTGGCCGCCTCCCTTGCGCCCGCCGCCCGCGCCGGGATCGTTCGCGACGGCGACGCCGCCCGCGCCCGAGAGCGCCGACGCCACGTCGCCGATGCCGCCGCCGGAGCCGAACACGTCCGCCACCGCGCCGCGGCCGGTGCCCGGGCCGAGCGCGCCGAGGACCTTGAGGATGCCCTTCGACTGGACCGCCTTCGCCACCGCCGCCGCGCGCGCCGCCTTCTTGGCGGCGACCTGCTCGGCGCTCTCCTGCTTCTTCTCGGGCTCGGCCTTCTTCTCCTCCACCTTCTTCTCGACCTTCGCCTCGGGCTTCTTCTCCTCGACCTGCGGCTTCGCGATGCGCTCGGGGATGAGGAGCTTCGCGTAGCGGTCCGGGATCTCCTCGAGCGTCACCTCCTTCGGGACCTCGGTGTTCGCGAGCGCGACGTACACGCCCGTGTGGACGAGGAAGGAGACGGCGAGCACGGTGCCGAAGAGCCGGTCGAGGCTCTTGAAGTGGTTTCCTTTCGCCTCCTTGGGGAGGACCGGCTTCGGGGCCTCCGGCGGCGGGACCACGAACTGCCAGAGCAGCGTCACCTCGCCGAGGACGATCTTGCCGCGCTGATCGTCGTTCACGGGGACCGAGTACGCGCCGCCCTGCTGCTTCGCGAGGCCCTGCGAGACGAGCGCGCCGAAGTCGGCGGAGCCCGCCGGGCCCTGGATGCGCCCCTCGGTGCCCTGCGCGAAGAGGAGCGTGTACTTGTCGCTCGCGAACGTGAAGACGGTGGTGGACTCCGGCAGGTCGGACTGGGGCACGACGATGGTGTTCCGCTCGCCCGAGCCGATGGTCACGGCCTGGCGCGCCGGGAGCAGCCGCTCCTCGACGATCTTGCCGGCCTGGATCACGCCGACGCGGAGCACCTTCTGCTGCCTGTCCGCCGCCATCGCCTCCTCGTGCTCCTCGTCCCGGGCCC
This sequence comes from Anaeromyxobacter sp., assembly GCA_035702465.1. Taxonomy (GTDB): domain Bacteria; phylum Myxococcota; class Myxococcia; order Myxococcales; family Anaeromyxobacteraceae; genus Anaeromyxobacter. The sequence goes on from DASSQM010000281.1 coordinate 21,830, forward strand.
GCTAGAACGGATCCTTCTCGACCGCCCTCTTCACCTTGGGGAGGAACGTCTCCGACCGATCCAGATCTCCGTAGTTCAGGGTCGCCCGCGGCATGAGGAACATCGCCTGGGGCTTCTGGATCCGCCCCTCGACCTTCATCTCCTCCAGCCGGAGGATCTTCCGCGGCGCGACCTTCTTCTTGTCTGCCGCGCTCTGCGCCCGCGCGGGCAACGCGAAGATCGTTAGCACGGCCGCCGAGAGCGCCACAAGTTCGCGAACTCTCTTCATCTGTCTTTCCTTTCCTCACCCGAGCCGGCCTGCGCGGCGGGCGGATCGGAGGGCGGAGGCGACAGCGCATCGGCGGAGGCGGTGTCGCGCGCCGGCGCGGGAGACGTCGGGCCGGCCACGGCGACGGGCGCGGACGTGTCCGCGCCCGGAGCCAAGGCCGCATCCGAGGCCTGCGGGGCAGTGGTCGGGGCCGCGGTCGCGGTCGGGGCTGCGGTCGCGGTCGGGGCCGCGGTCGCGGTCGCGGTCGGGGCCGGGGTCGCGGTCGGGGTCGGGGTCGCGGCCCTTCGACTCCGCGCCTCGGCTTCCGCCGAGGCGCTACGCTCAGGGCGAACGGCTGCGCCATCGACCGTTCGCGTCACCACCCTCGTCCTCGCCACCGACAGCCACGCCGCCCCGCACAGCGCCGCGAAGAGCACGAGCAGCAGCGCGACCCGCGCGACGCGCCGGACCCGCAGCGTCCTCGCCAGCTCCTCCCCGCACTCCGGCAGCGCGATCGTGTGCCCGCGCGGCGACGACGGCCGCTGGGCCCGCAGCGCGGATCGCAGGAACGCGGCGCGCACGCGGCCGACCTCCGCCGCGAACGCGTCCATCGACGC
>DASSQM010000282.1:0-12236 GCA_035702465.1 Anaeromyxobacter sp.
TCGTGCGCGGCGCCGGTCTTGTTCCAGCCGGTGTGGATCGACGGGCGCCGCTATCTCGACGGAGGCGTGCTCGACCGGCATGGGCTCGCGGGGCTGCGCTCCGGGGAGCGCGTCCTCTACCACCACCTCACCTCGCGGTCGCCGTGGCGGCGCCGGAACAGCCCGGCGCTGCGGGTGCCGGAGCTCCCGGGGCTGAGGGCGCTGGCGTTCGAGGGGATTCCTCGGTGCGGGCCGTTCCGGATGGAGCGGGGAAGGGAGGCGATGGAGAGGGCGGCGGAGGGGACGAGGATCGCTCTGGATGAGGCGCTGTAGTCCGGCTCGGCGCGGACCGTTTCCGACCGCGCGACCGGTGTCGAGAATCGAGCGGTTCCGTCCGCGGTGGCGAGGGCCAAGACGGCGGAGGCCGGCGGGCGTGACCGCGTCTGGGGAGCGTGGCCGATCGACGAGCGTTGGGAGGCGGGGCGAGCGTGGCGGGAGGCGCGTGGAGCGAAGCGAATGCCGCGGGACGAGCCGTGCGGGGCGGCGTGTCAGACCCAATAGAGATGACGAAGGCGCTTGACGCAACCGTGCTCGATTTCACTCTCCGAAACCGAGACAGTTCGTAAACGACGCTCTTACGCAGCGCTGCGTGTCGTCAGCGGCGCGCCCGGGGTCCGAGTCGCCGCTCGGCCCCTTCCCTTCCATGGCTCGTCCTGGCGCGAGTGTGTGCGTTCCAGGAGAGCCCGAGAACGCGTGCGATGCTTCACCCATGACGAACGCACGCGAGCTCACTTCTCGTCTTGCCGACCTGCTCTCCTGTGAGCGGTCTGCCCTCGCCGACTTTCTCGTCCTCCTCGCGGACTTCGACAAGCGTCGCCTCTGGCTCGATCTCGGCCACGCCAGCCTCTTCTCCTTCCTCCACCGCGAGCTGCGCCTGTCGCGCGGGGCGGCGTACTACCGGCAGGCGGCCGTCGGTCTCGTCCAGCGCTATCCCGAGATCGTCGAGCCCATCCGAGACGGCCGCCTGTGCATCACGAGCCTCGTCGAGCTCGCGAAGGTGATCACTCCCGAGAACCGGCGCGAGGTGTTGCCGCGGTTCTTCCATTGCTCGAAGCAGGAGGCCGCGGAGGTCGCCGCGGCGATCCGGCCGCAAGAGGACGCGCCGCACCGCACCGTCGTGACCGCAGTCCCCGCGGCGGCGGCTACGACGCAGCCGGTACTTCTCCCCTCCCCTGCACCGGCGCTGGAGCTCACGCCACCCGCAGTTCAACTGGAAGGACGACCCGATGCCAACTCTCGGACCCAGCCCCAACCGGAACGCTCGGAGGTGCAGCCGCTGACGGCCGACCTGCGACGCCTCCACGTCACCGTCTCCCGCGAGTTCCTCGCCAAGCTCGGCGCCGCCCGCGACGCGCTCTCGCACTCGCATCCGGACGCGACCGACGAGGAGATCCTCGCCGCCGGCCTCGACCTCCTCCTCGCGCGCGACGCGAGGAGGAAGGGGCTCGTCGAGCGCCCTCGGACGAAGATCCGCGCGTCGAACCCGCAGCACGTTCCGGCTCACGTGCGCCGCGCGGTCTGGAAGCGCGACGGCGGCTGCTGCTCGTGGCGCCTCGACTCGGGCGGAGTCTGCGGCTCCACGCGACGCCTCCAGTTCGACCACGTCACGCCGCCGGCGCTCGGCGGAGCCTCCACCGTCGAGAACGTCCGGCTCCTCTGCGCGACGCACAACGTCCTCTCGGCGAGGCGCGTCTACGGGGACGCGTGCATGGACCGGTACACGCGCCGGGCGTCGCAAGTCCGCGACGGCGACGTCAGCCCTTCGCCGGCGGCATCCTCGGGAGGCGAACCGTGAAGCGCGTCCAACCGTCGCCGGAGGACGCGACGTCGATGCTGCCGCCGTGGGCGGTCGCGATCTGGCGGGTGATGTGGAGGCCGAGGCCGAGACCGTTCGACGCCGCTGACGCGGCCTGGCGGGACGCGGTGAACGGCTCGAAGATGCCCGGCAGGAGGTCGGCGGGGATCGACCCGGCGTTCTCGACCTCGAGCACCACCTCGCTCCGGCTCGTCCCGTCGAGGACGATCGACACGGGCGCGCCCGGCTTGCCGTGGGCGAGCGCGTTCCCGACGAGGTTCGACGCGAGCTGCGCGAGCCGGTCCGCGTCCCATGTCCCGGCCACGTCGCCGCGCGCCTCGAGCCGTACCCGCGGCGCCTGGGCCTCGCCCTCGAGCTCTTCCGTCGCGAGGCGACACACCTCGGCGAGGTCGATGGGGCGTGGCTCGAGCGGCAGTCCCCGCCCCAGCCGGATGCGCGTGAAGTCCAGGATCTGGTCGATCATGCGCGCCATCCGGTGCGCGGACCGGACGATGCGCACCGCGGGCTTGGCGATCGCGTCGGACTCGGCGCGGCGGGCGACGAGCCCGGCCGCCTGTGCGATCGCGTTCAGCGGGTTGCGCAGATCGTGCCCGAGCATGCCCACGAACGTCTCCGCCAGGCGCACGGCGTGCGCGAGCTCCTCGTTCTTCTGACGCGTCTGCTCCTGGAGCCGCCGGTTCTCCGCGAGCGTCTCGCGCAGGGCGACCTCCATCGCGCGCCGGCGATCCAGCTCCACCTCGAGCGCGTGAGCGCGCTGCTGCAAGCGCACCACCTCGCGCAGGCGTCCGTCCGCGTCGCCCGCGAGCGACCACGACTCTGCCGGCACGACCCAGCCGTGCGCGCCGAGCACCGTGTGGATGTCGTCCTCGTGGCACTCGTCGGCGAAGTTCGACATCGAGTAGGCGCACAGGAGCGAGAAGGGATGCGTCCGGGCGAGCTCGTTCCACATCTCCTCGAGCCGGGCGGCGCCGCCGGGGTTTCCCCTCCGCCACAGCACGTCGACCATCTCGCCGTACGCGCACACCATCCCGGTGCCGCGGCCTCCCTCGAGCGCCGCGAGGGTGCCGCCCACCACGCTCCTGAAGCGATCCCAGCGAGGGCACCCGTCCACCATGAGCCGCTCGAGCGTGTCGGCGGCGTCGAGCAGCGCGAGCTGCCCGCTGCGGGTGGCGCGGTCCACGTCGATCCCGTCGGCCGCCAGGTGCTGCGCGAGCGAGCTCCGGTGCGGGGCGGTGGCGATCGCGAGCACCGGCCGCCCGCACCTCAGCCCCGCCGCGAGGTGGTCCCCCACCGACCCGGACAGGAAGTCGTCGCTCTCGTAGAACTGCGCCACGTGCGCGTGGAGCGCGCCGAGCCGCGAAGTCTCTTCCATTGCTCCCCCGAGGCGCCGCCCCGCGCCCGGCTCCATGCCGGCGATGTACGTCTGCCGCGCCGTCGCGAGGAGCCCCCCACCGAGCCGGCACTCCAACCGGTACGGCTCGCCGCCGCCGCGGTGCGTGCGCTCCCGCGCGTCGGCTCCCCTCCGGGCGCCGCCGGTACGGTAGGCTCCGCGCATGACGGAGACCTACCTCCCGGACATCACGCACACGATCCAGCTCGCCGTCGCGCCGGTGTTCCTCCTCACCGCGCTCGGGACGACGCTCGCGGTCCTCGTGACCCGCCTCGGCCGCATCGTGGACCGGGCGCGGCGCGTGGAGGCGCGGCTCCGGGACGAGCAGGGGCATCTCCGCACCGCGTCCATGCAGGAGCTGCGGCGGCTCGAGTGGCGCGTGCGCCTCATCCACGTCGCGCTCACGCTCGGCACGGCCGCCGCGCTGCTCGTCTGCCTGCTCATCGCGGTCGCCTTCGTCGGGTACCTGCTCTCCGTCCGCGTCGGCATCGTCATGGCGGTCCTGTTCATCGCCGCGATGACCGCCTACGTCGGAGCGCTGGTGTGCTTCCTGCGCGAGATCTTCGCCGCGATCGAGACGATGCGCTTCGGGATGCCGCCGGAGGTGCGCGGCGGCGACGCGCCGGCCTCCCCGGCCTCGCCGGCGCCACCCGCGCCGTGATCCGAGGCCCCCCGGCCCCGTCCTCAGAGCGCGACGGGCTCGCACCCCACCTCGGTCCGCACCGACCGGGCGATGAAGCACTCCTCGTGGGCCTCGTCGTGCAGCTCGCGGAGCTCCTCCGGCGTGGGCCGGCGTGCCCCCGAGAACTGCACGGCAGGCCGGAGCGTCACGCGGCCGATGGAGAGGTTCCCGGCGGCGTCCGCGGACATGATCCCGACCGGCTCGTCGACGTAGCCGTCCACGACGAAGCCGCGCTTCGCGGCGAGCGCGAGGAACCACAGCATGTGGCAGCTCGACAGCGACGCGACGAACGCCTCCTCGGGGTCGACGCCCGCGGGATCCGAGTACGGAACCGGCACGACGTGGGGCGACGAGGATGCGCGGACCTCGGCGCCGCCGTCGAACCGCCACGCGTGCGCGCGCGAGTAGCGGCCGTCGGCGAAGGGCTCTCCTTCGTTCCTGTGCCACTCGACGGTCGCGGTGTAGGTGGTCATGGAAGCCATCTAACCGGCGGCCGCGCAGCGCCGCAAACCGGCGCCGCGCCGCACGGCCGAGCGGCGCGCGCCCCGGACGAGGGTCGCGACCGCATGTCCACGTCGCTGCGACCGTGCGACGTTATGTTCCCGACCGTGAATTCCGATCGCAGCGGCGCGGAGAACCGGGCGGTTCAGCTGGTGGGCTCGGCGTTTTCGCGCCTGCAGGACGTCGTCTACGGGTTCCTCGGCATCCTGCTGTTCGTGAGCGCGGTCGTCCTGCTCGTCCGCGGCGCGGTCGACCTCGCGCGCGCCGTGCCGCAGGGCGTGGACGCGCGCGCGATCGTGTCGCTGCTGGACGTGATCCTGCTCGCGCTGATGGTGATCGAGCTCCTCTACACCGTGCAGGTCTCGCTGCGTGCGCACGCGCTCGTCGCGGAGCCGTTCCTGCTCGTGGCGCTCATCGCGTCCGTGCGGCGCATCCTCGTCATCACCGCCGAGTTCGGCGCGCAGGCCCAGCCGGCGGAGGAGCACTTCCGCCAGGTGATGGTGGAGCTGGGGCTCCTCACCGTGCTCGTGCTCGTCCTCGTCGCCTCGGTGGTGATCCTCCGGCGCCACGAGTCCACCGGAGACGCGCCGCGGCACTAGGGGTGCGTGAGGAACCGCTCCAGCTCCGCGAGCGTCTCGTCCGGCACCTCCTCCGCGAGGAAGTGCCCGCACGGCAGCGCGCGGCCCTCGACGCTCGCCGTGGACGCCTTGCGCCACGCCTCGAGCGGTCGGAACAGCGCGTGGACGCGGCCGCGCTCGCCCCAGAGCGCCAGGACCGGGCAGCGGATCCTGCGCCCCGCCGCACGATCCGCCCGGTCGTGCTCGAGGTCGATCGAGGCGGCGGCGCGGTAGTCCTCGCACGACGCGTGGATCGTCTCGGGGCCGAAGCAGCGCAGGTACTCCGCGAACGCGGCGTCGTCGAACGGCCACCGCCCCGCGCTCCAGTCGCGCAGCTTCGTGCGCAGGAACAGCTCCCGCTCCGCGCCGATGAGCCGCTCCGGCAGGGGCTCTGGCTGGATGAGGAAGAACCAGTGAAAGTACGCCCGCGCGAAGTCCATCGTGGTCTGCTCGTACATGTCGAGCGTGGGCGCGATGTCGAGGACGGCGAGGCGCTCCACCGCATCCGGCGCGTCGAGCGCGAGGCGGTGGGCGACGCGCCCGCCGCGGTCGTGGCCCACGAGGCGGAACCGCTCGAACCCGAGCCCGCGCATGAGCGCGAGCATGTCGCCGGCCATCGCGCGCTTCGCGTACGGCGCGTGATCGGGAGCGGTCGCAGGCTTGTCGCTGTCGCCGTAGCCGCGCAGGTCGGCGAGCACGACGGTGAAGCGGCGCGCGAGCGGGGCGGCGATGCGGTGCCACATCGCCACGGTCTGCGGGTAGCCGTGGAGGAGCAACAGCGGTGGCCCCGTGCCGCCCCGGCGAACGTGCAGCGACACCCCACCCGCGCGGACGCGCTCGTCCGTGAACCCGGGGAGGAGGTCCCGGCCCCCGCTCGCGCGCGCGTCCGCCACGTGCCCCTACTGCGTCACCGTGAGGGCGGTGTCGTCGACGAGGAAGCTCGTCTGCAGCGACACGTCCTCGACGCCGTGGAAGCGGATGACCACGGTCTGCCCCTTGAAGGCGCCGACGTCGAACGTCCTCTGCACGTACGTGGACGAGCGGTCGAGGTTCGAGAACCGGGCGAGCGTCGACAGCACCGCGCCCCCCGTGGTCTCCACCGTCACGGTGAGCGTGTCGAAGGCCGTCGTGGTCGTGGTCTCCGAGGTGGTGATCCAGAGCCAGAACGACAGCGTCGCCGTGCACGCGCCCGCCGGGATCGACACGGTCTGCCGGAGGTCGTCCACGTGCGAGGTCCCGTAGCCGTCGAGCCACGCCTTCCACGCGCCCGAGTGCGGCGCGGGCGAGAGGCTGCCGTCGATGACCGCCGGCGTGGCCGTCCACGGCGCGGCGGAGCCGGTCTCGAACCCCGGGTTCCCGAGGAGCTGGCTCGTCGACGCGCAGGTCGGCGGCGGCGGCGGGGGGGGCGGCGGGGGCGGCGCCGCGTTGCTCACGGTCACCGTCACCGCGGCCGAGGTGCCGACGTTCCCCGCCGCGTCGTACGCCTTGCTCGTCAGCGTGTGCGAGGCGTTCGTCGCGGTCGTCGTGTCCCAGGACGCCGTGTACGGGGCGGCCGCGTCCGTCGCGAGCAGCGCGCCGTCGACGTAGATCTCGACCCTCGTGACGCCCACGTCGTCGGAGGCGCTCGCGGCGATCGTCACGGTGCCGCTCACCGTCGCGCCGGACGCGGGCGACGTGATCGACGTGGTCGGCGCCGTGGTATCGGCCGGCCCTGCGTTGATGAACGCCTCGTAGAGCAGCCTGTTCGGGGAGCCGGAGCCGAGCGCGGTGAGGACCCCGGTCGTCGCGTTCGCGGTGAGCGCGCTCGCCACCTGCGACGGCGAGGCGGCCGGATTCACCTGGAGGTACAGCGCGGCGGTGCCGGTCACGTGGGGCGTCGCCATCGACGTGCCGCTGATGGTGTTCGTGGCCGTGTCGCTCGTGTCCCAGGCGGACGTGATACCGACGCCCGGGCCGTAGACGTCGACGCAGGTGCCGAAGTTCGAGAAGCTCGCCTGCCGATCCGTCGAGTCGCTCGCGCCGACGGTGATCGCCGAGGCGACGCGGGCCGGCGAGAAGTTGCAGGCGTTCGCGGAGCTGTTCCCCGCCGCGATGGCGTAGGTCACGCCCGACGCGACGGAGTTCGCCACGGCCGTGTCGAGCGCGGTCGAGGCGCCGCCCCCGAGGCTCATGTTCGCGACCGCGGGCGAGAGGTGGTTCGACGTCACCCAGTCGACGCCCGAGATCACCCCGGACGTCGTGCCCGAGCCGGTGCAGTCGAGCACGCGCACCGCGTGCAGGGTCACGTTCTTCGCGACGCCGTACGTGACGCCGCCCACCGTGCCGGCGACGTGCGTGCCGTGCCCGTTGCAGTCGGTCGTGCCGTTGCCGTCGTTCACCGCGGTGAACGCGCCGGAGGCGCGCCCGCCGAACTGGGTGTGCGTCGTGCGGATGCCGGTGTCGATGATGTACGCGTGGACCCCGGTGCCGTTGGCGTTGTAGGTGTAGCTCCCGTCGAGCGGGAGCGCGTGCTGGTCGATGCGATCGAGGCCCCACGTCGCGCCGGTCTGCGTCGTGTCGATCGAGACGACGCCGTCCTCCTCGACGAGCGCGACCTTCGGATCGTGCGCCATCCGCGCCGCCTGCCCCGCGTCCATCGTCGCGACGAAGCCCCGGACCGCGTGCCGCCAGGTGCCGTGCACCGAGGCGCCGTGTCGGCGCGCGAGGTCGTCGGCCTCGACGTCGACGTCGTCCTGCTTCGTGTCCGCGCGCAGGAGCACGATGTACGAGCCCGCGACGGGCCGCGCGGCGCGGAGCACCTCCCCCGCGCTCCGGATCTCCGGGGCGCGCGGGCCGCCCGGCCTCCCGTCCTGGTTGCAGGCGAGCGCGAGCGTCACTGCGAGAGGCAGCGCGAGCGGGGCGATGCGCATCGGGGTTCCTCCGGCGGCGTCGGGCGCCACCCGTGGGCGGATGGCGTCGAGACTCGCTCACGGTGAGCGTGGCGATCAACCGGGGCACCGCTCCCTGAAGGGGAGACCGAGCGTATGGGTGATGAGCGGGCTTGCGATCCTTGCGATTCGACTGTAAGCGAATGTTCGCGACGAGCGCGACGGAATCTCGGTCGTCGTCGACGCCCGACTCCCGACCCCGACCTCGACCGCGACCCCGACAGGCGCGCTCAGCTCCCCGGCAGGTGGTGCACCTCGGGGAAGAACAGCTCCTTCCAGGAGGCGGCCTTCACCTTGATGGTGCCCGCCTGGTGCATGAACGTGGCGTACCTCATCACGCCCGTCGGCGTCGTCGAGAACCGCGTGTCGGGGTCCCGCAGCATGCGGAGGACCTCGTCGGGGGAGACCTTCACCTTGGAGGCGCGCGCGTAGATCTCCGCCGCGCCCCTCGGGTCGCGCGCGATGAACGCGTTCGCCTCGTCGAGCGCGGCCAGGAACGCCGCGATGGTGCGCGGGTTCTCGTCGTGGAACCGCCTCGTGCAGTACACGACGTCCATCGTGATGTTCCCGAGGAAGTCGACGGAGCTCATCACGCGGTGCACGCCGGGCGACTCGAGCTCGAGGTACGAGAATGGCGGCGAGCCGAAGTGGCTGTTCACGTCCGTCTTGCCGGACGTGAGCGCGGCGAACGCCTCCGGGTGCGGGAGGCCGACGGTGAGCGGGTCGAGACGGGCGTACTCGGCGATGCCGAACTCCTGCGCGACCGCCATCTGGAGCACCACCGCGGAGAGCGAGGTCTTGATGCCCGGCAGCGCGATCTTGTCGCCCGGCCCGAAGTCGCGGAGCGACTTGACCCGGGGGTTGCGCGTGTTGAGGTAGAGCGACGTCGCGGAGAGGCCCGCGATCCCGCTCACCTCGAGCTTCGGGAGGCCCTTCGCCTTCGCCCACAGCGTGATGAACCCGGGCGCGCCGATGGCCGCGACGTCGAGGGCCCCGGACAGCATGGCGTCGTTGATGATGTTGCCGCCGTCGAAGGTGGGCCAGGTCACCTCGACCTCGCCGAGCCCCGCCGCGCGCGCGTGCTTCTCGAGGAGCTTCTGGCTCTCCATCACCATGAGCGGCAGGTAGAGGACGCCGTAGCCCTTCGAGACGCGGATCCTCGTCGCCTCGGCACGTGCGCCGCGCGCCGGCGCCGCGAGCGCGAGCGCCGCGACCACCGCCGCCGTCCAGCGTGATGCACCCATGGTGACCTCGACCCCGCGGTCGCGCTAATGCCCGCCTGCCGCGCCCGCTCCCTCGGGGAACCCCCGGCGGCGCATGAGCGCCCGCACGTCGGGATCGCGACCGCGGAAGCTCCGGTACGCCTCCGCCGGATCCACCGTGTCGCCGACGGACAGCGCGAAGCGCTTCAGCCGGGTGGCGACGCCCTGGTCGTACGGGCCGCCCGCCTCGGTGAACGCCTCGTACGCGTCGGCGCTGAGCGTGTCCGACCAGAGGTAGCTGTAGTAGCCGGCGGAGTACCCGTCGCCCGCGAACACGTGCAGGAACTGGGGCATGCGGTGGCGCATCACGATCTCGCGGGGCATCCGCAGCGCCGCGAGCGTCTCCCGCTCGAACGACGCCGGATGGACGGGCCGATCCGCGACGAGGTGCGCCTTCATGTCCACGAGCGCCGCGGAGAGATACTCGACCGTGTCGAAGCCCTGGTTGAACTTCTCGGCCCGCGCGATCTTCCGCACGAGCGCGTCGGGCATGGGCTCGCCGGTCCGGAAGTGCACCGCGAACCGGCGCAGGACCTCCGGCGTCGCGAGCCACCGCTCGAGGAGCTGCGACGGGAACTCGACGTAGTCGCGCGCGACGTCCGTCCCGGAGAGCGACGGGTACGTGACGCTCGACGAGAGCCCGTGCAGCGCGTGCCCGAACTCGTGGAAGAGCGTCTTCGCGTCGATCCAGCTCACGAGCACCGGCTCGCCGGGCGTCGCCTTCACGAAGTTGGCGTTGTTCGAGACGATGGGGGTCACCGCGCCGTCGAGGCGCTCCTGCCGGCGGTACGCATTCATCCAGGCGCCGGACTGCTTCCCGTCGCGAGCGAACGGGTCGAAATACCAGAGCCCGACGAGCCGGCCGCCGCCGTCCTTCACCTCCCAGACGCGCACGTCGGGGTGCTGGACCGGGACGTCCTTCGCCGGCGCGAAGTGGAAGTCGAAGAGCTTCCCCGCGACCCAGAACATGGCCTCCCGCAGCCGCTCGAGCTGGAGGTACGGCTTCACCTCGTCCTCGTCGACGTCGTACTTCGCTTTGCGCACCTTCTCGGCCCAGTACCGGTAGTCCCATGGCTCGATCGCGGAGAACTTCACGCCCTCCGCCGCCGCGCGCGCCTTCATGTCCGCGACCTCCTCGCGGACGCGCGCCACCGCCGCCGGCCACACCGTCTCCATGAGCGCGAGCGCGCGCTCGGGCGTGCGCGCCATGGTGTCCTCCACGCGCCAGTGCGCGTGCGTCGGATACCCCCGCAGCTTCGCGCGCTCGGCGCGCAGCGCCAGGATCTCCGTGATGATCTCCTTGTTGTCGTGATCGCCGCCGCGATCGCCGCGGCTCACGAACGCACGCCAGACCTCCTCGCGCAAGTCGCGGCGCGCCGAGTAGGTGAGGAACGGCTCCACGCTCGAGCGCGTGTTCAGGATCGCCCACCGGCCCGGGTGGCCGGCGGCGGCTGCGGCCGCGGCGGCCGCGGAGCGGACCGCGGGCGGAAGCCCGGCGAGGTCCTTCTGGTCGCGGAGGAGGAGCGCGACGACCTCCTCGTCGGCGAGCACGTTCTGGCGGAAGGCCGTGAACAGCGCGGCGAGCCGCTGGTTGATCTCCGCGACCCGCTGCTTCCCCGCGGCGTCGAGCCTCGCCCCCGCGCGCACGAAGCGCGTGTGGACGCGCCAGGCGAGGCGCTTCTGCTCGGCGTCCTTGCAGGCGGTCTCACGCGCGTCGTAGACCGCCTCGATCCGGCGGAACAGCTTCTCGTTCTGCACGATCCGGTCGTCCATCGCGGCGAGCTTCGGCTCCACCTCCTTCTCGATCGCGCGCACCTCCGGTGAGCTGAGGGTCGCGGTCCAGACGCCGAACACGGTTCGTACGCGCCGGAGCGCCCGGCCGGATCGCTCGAGCGCGGCGAGCGTGTTCTCGAACGTGGGCGGCGCGGGATCCTCCGCGATGCGCTCCACCGCGGCGAGCTGCTCCTTCATCGCCGCGTCGAGGGCCGGCGCGAGCGCGCCGACCTTCACCGACTGGAACGGCGGTACCCCGCCGTACGGCCCGGGCCACGGCGCGAGCAGCGGATCCTCCATCTTCCCCTCCAGCGCCCCGGGCCCGGCGGCGGCAGGTGCCGCGACGACACCAAGGCAAAGCATGACCACGATCGCGGCTCGCCTCACCTCGAGCTCCTCCGCGCCCTTCCGCGCGCGCCGTACCTTCGGCTCGCTCCGGCGCGCGGTCAAGCGGGCGGGCGGGCGGATCCCGGCACCCGGGCGGAGCGTGTCGACCCCGCGCCGCCTTCCTACACGAGGGAGGCGCCGGCGTCGGCGCGAAGGGAGGCATCGGATGGCACAGGCTGAGATGGCGCGCGGGCTCACCCTCCTCACGCTCCTCGACGGCGGCGCGCCACGCCTCGCCGCGAAGACGGACAAGGGCATCCTCGACGTCGCGGACGCGGCGAGGCTGCTGCGCCTCCAAGCGCCGGCCACGATGGACGACATGCTCCAGGGCGAGCAGGGCGCGGCGGTGACCGCGGTGGTGAAGGCTGCGCTCGCGTCGGGCGCGGCGGCGGCCGCGTTCCGGAAGGAGGCGAACGTCCGGTACGGCCCGGTCGTGACCCGGCCGGAGAAGATCGTCTGCGTCGGCCTCAACTACCGAAGGCACGCCGAGGAGATCGGCGCGCCGCTTCCGAAGCAGCCGGTGCTCTTCAGCAAGTACAACAATTCGCTCAACCGGCACGAGGGCACGATCGATCTGCCCGTCGAGGTGGCGACCGCGTTCGACTACGAGGTCGAGCTCGTCCTCGTGATGGGCCGGACCGCGCGGAACGTGAAGGAGGCGGACGCGCTCTCGTACGTCGCGGGGTACTCCACCGGGAACGACTTCACCGCCCGGGACCTCCAGTTCGACACCGGCGGGCAGTGGCTCGCGGGGAAGACGCCGGACGGCTTCGCGCCGCTCGGGCCCTACATGGTCACCGCGGACCAGGTCGACCCCGACAACCTCGCCATCGAGTGCCGCG
>DASSQM010000283.1:0-2042 GCA_035702465.1 Anaeromyxobacter sp.
GCACCTTGCGCCAGGCGGTCACCGCGGCGGGGCCGCCGCGCTCGGCCCGCAGGCGCGCGGTCTTGCGGAGGAGCGCGAGCGCCTCGCCGACAGGCGCGCCGTGCGTGGCCTCGTCGATCACGTCGCAGAGCTCGTCCTCGCTCTGCGTCTCGCGGGCGAGGCGGAACAGGTCCTCCTCGGCGGAGGCGCGCGGAGGGCCTCCCTCGGCGAACGCGCGCGAGGCGGCGACGAACGCCATCTCCGGCTCGCGCAGGTCCACCTCGAGGATGGAGCGGATCTCCGCGAAGAGCCGGGCCCGCTCCCCGGGATCGTCCACGGCGGCGAGGCGCGCCTCGCGCGCCGCCACCCGGCGCGTGTGCTCGCCCGCCGCGCGCAGCGCGACGTCGGCGGCCTCGAGCGCCTCGCGCCCCACGGCGCCCGGCACGGCGCCGAGCGCGGAGAGCGCCGCCCGCGAGGCGTCGCGCTTCGGATCGCGCCGGAGGATCTCGGCGTGGAGCGCGAGCGCGCCGGCGGCGTCGCCGAGCTTCTCGCGGCGCAGCTCGGCGAGGCGGTGTGCGGTGTCGAGGTCGAACGCGTGCGCGAGGCGCGCCTCCAGCGCCCGGGCGAGGTCCTGGGCGCGGTCGAGCCGCTCGTAGAGGCGCTCGAGCGCGGCGAGCGCCTCGGCGTCGTCGGGCGCGAGCTCCGCCACCTCGCGCCACGCGGCGGCGGCCCGCGTCGGATCCGCGAGCCGCGACTCGGCCACGGCGGCCTCCTCGCGGCGCGCGTCCATGCGCGACGCAGGGTCCGTGGAGCGGCGCGCGATGTCGGCGCACACGTCCGCGAGCTCGCCGAACCGCTCGCGCGCGCGGTGGAGGCGCCGAAGCGCGGCCAGCGCCTCGCGGTCGTCCGGCGCGTGCTCGCGCACGCGCGCCCACGCCTCGGCGGCGCGATCCTTGTCGAGCCGCCTCTCCGCGAGCTCGGCGCGCTCGCGCAGGACGGCGATCCGGTGCTCGGGCGCCGCGCGCTGGACGAGCTCGTCGTAGACGCGCGCGCAGGCCTCGGCCTCCTGGCTCTCGTGCGCGAGCCGGCGGAGCTCCGCGCGCGCGTCGGCGTCGCCCGGCGCTGCGCGCGCCGCGTCGGCGGCGGCCGCGAACGCGAGCGACGCCTGGCGCAGCTCGACCTCGTAGATGCGTGCCACCGCCCGCTTTGCCTGCGCGCGCCCGGGCCCGTCGCCGCGGGCGCGCGCCTCGGCCTCGAGCGCGCGGACGCGGCGGCGCGGATCGGGGTGGGACGCGAGTGCCTGGGCCGCGGCGAGCACGGCGGCGGGTTCCTTCCCGTCGAGCGCCTCGTCGATGGCCGCGAGCGCGGCGGGGTCGGACGGGTTCGCCTGGAGCGCGGCGGCGATGCCGTCCACGGCGGAGCGCGCGTCGCCGAGACCGGTCTGGATGCGGGCCGCCTCGAGCGCGGCGCGGGAGCGCTCCGCCGGGTCCGTGGCGGCCGAAGCGACCTGCGCGAGCGCCTCGGCGCGGCCGCGCGGATCGCCCGCGGCGCCGAGCGCGTCGGCGAGCCGGGCGAGGAGGCGCGCGCGCTGCTCGGGCGCGGCGGCCTCGAGCGCTTCGCGCAGCGCCGAGGCGGCGGCGAGCGGGTCGGAGAGCCGCTCCGCGAGCACCTCGGCGCGCTGGGCCAGGAGCGCGACGCGCTCGGGGCCGGCGGCGGCGGCCGCGCGCTCGGCGAGGAGCTCGCAGGCGTCCCCCCAGCGCTCGCCCGCGAGGGAGGTGCGCGTCAGGGCGGCGAGGATGGCGCCGTCGCCTGGCCGCAGCGCGAGCGCGCGCCGGAGCTGGAGCGACGCCTCGTCGAACGCGCCCAGGTCCTCCTCGGCGACCGCGGCGGCGCGAAGCCGTACCGCAATCTCCTCCTCGGGACGGCCCTCGAGGCGGCGCGCCGCCTCGGAGAGGAGCGCGAGCAGCTCGCGGTGCGCGCCGACGTCGCGCGCGAGCGCCTCGCAGCGGCGGCGCGCGTCCGGGTGATCGGGGCATGCGCGGAGCGCGGACGCCGCGGCGGAC
>DASSQM010000284.1:0-3096 GCA_035702465.1 Anaeromyxobacter sp.
CGTCTGAACCCGTGCACGGTGTGTCAACGTCACCCTCGGGCACCCACGCGGGCCCTACGTACACCGAGGTGGGAGGACCGACCGCGGAAGTGCCCGGCGACGGCGTACGCGAGCACCGGAGAACATTCGCGAAGTTCGAAGCGGCCGCACGCCCGCAGTGAAAGCGCCCGTACCTCGTCCTGGTGCGGTCGGGCTCGGCCGATTTCGCACCGGCGGATCTTCGTCAGACCCTCTCCTGGAACTCCCGCCCGAGCAGCCCCTCCGGCCGCACGAGCAGCACCGCCACGATGAGCACGAACGCGAGCGAGCTCTTGAACTCGATGGCGAGGTACGCGCCGAACAGGCTCTCCGCCACGCCGAGGACGAGCGCGCCGATCACGGCGCCGGGCAGGCTGTTCAGGCCGCCGAGCACCGCGGCGGCGAGCCCCTTGAACAGCGGGTCGAGCATGAAGAATGGATCGAGCAGGAGCGCGGGCGCGAGGAACACGCCCGCGATGACCGCGAGCGCGGCGGCGACGCCCCACGAGAACGCCAGGATCCGGCGCGTGGGGATGCCGAGCGTCTGCGCGGCCTGGAGGTTCTCCGAGGTGGCCCGCATGGCGAGGCCGAGCCGCGTCTTCTGCGTCAGCGTGTAGAGGACGAGGCTCGTGCCGGCCGCGGCGGCGAGCGTGCCGATCGACAGCTCGCTCACGTACACGGGCCCGAGCTGGTAGACCTTGCTGTCCGAGAGCGGGAACGGGAAGCGATCGGGCTCGGCGCCGAAGTGCCAGACCACGAGCCCCTGGATGATGAGCGCGAGGCCCGAGGTGAGGATCACGGCCGCGAGCGGGCTCGCGCCCTTGCGCTGCGCCGGCACCACCGCGCCGAAGTAGAAGACCACGGCGATCACCGCGCCCGCGAGGATGGCGATGGGGAGCGCCGCGAGGATGGGGACGCCCGCCGTCACCGCCGCGAACGCCACGAACGTGCCGAAGGTGGCGAGGTCGCCGTGCGCGAAGTTGAGGACGCGCGTCGAGCGGTAGATGAGCACGAGCCCGAGCGCCACGAGCGCGTAGAGGCTCCCCGCGGAGAGGCCGGCGAGCGCGTACTGGAGGAATCGTGCCATCGCGCACCTACCGGAACGGCCACATGCGGAAGTAGAACCTGGTCTTGAGCCACACGCCGGCGAGGCCGAGCGGCTCGAAGATGAGCACCGCCAGGATGGCGACGCCGAAGAGCACCGGGACCGCCCAGCGGAAGTCGCCGAGGAGCGCCGGCACGAGGATGGCGAACGCCGCGCCGAACACCGAGCCCTCGATCGACGCGAGCCCGCCCACGGTGACCGCGACGAAGAAGTTCAGCGCCTCCTGGATGTTGAAGGCCTGCGGCTCGAGGTGGCCGAGGTACTGCGCGAAGAGCGCGCCCATCACGCCCGTGTAGAAGGACGAGATGGCGAACGCGAGGAGCTTGTAGCGCGTGAGGTTCACGCCCATCGCCTCGGCGGCGATGTCGCTGTCGCGGATGGCGACGAACGCCCGCCCCACGTACGACGAGACGAGGTTGTAGGCCACCGCGATGAAGACGAGGAAGATGCCGTAGTAGAGGAGGTACGTGTAGACGTCGCGGGCGAGGCCGAACGGCACGTCGAGGCCGGGGATGGCGAGCCCTGCGCGCCCGCCCGAGAAGGACTCCACGTTCGCGAAGATCTGGTACGTGGCGGTGCCGAAGCCGAGCGTCGCGATGGCGAGGTACACGCCCTTGAGACGCAGCGAAGGAAAGCCGACGAACCATCCCGCCGCGCCCGCCGCGATGCCGGAGGCGAGGAGCGCGAGCGGGAACGGGACGCCCGCGATGCGCAGGTGCCCGAAGAGATAGGCGCCGATGGCGAGGAAGCCCGACTGCCCGAACGAGAGCTGCCCCGCGTAGCCGATGAGCAGGTTCTGCCCGAGCACGCCGACCGCGTAGAGCCACACGAGCGCGCCGCGCGCCAGCCACGCCCGCGGCGCCCACCACGGCAGCACCGCCAGCGCGACGACGAGCGCGACGAGCAGCGCCCGCCCGATGGGCTTGCGCGCGAACCGGAGCTGTTCCTGGTAGCTCTCGACGAGATCCACGTCAGCCCCGGTCCCGGTAGAGGGACTCGACGAGGTCCGCGTAGCGCTTCTCGATGTTGCGGCGCTTCACCTTCTTCGTCGGGGTGACGTCCCCCTCCTCCTCGTAGAACCGGCGCGGCAGGAGCGCGAAGCGCTTCACCGACTCGACCTGCGAGAGCGTCTTGTTCACCGCCTCCACCTCGCGCGCGATGAGCTTCTTCACCTCCGGCACCTGGGTCAGCTCGGCGAAGGTGCCGAACGGCAGCCGGTTGTCCTGCGCGAACTTCGTGACGTTGTCCTCGTCGATGAGGATGAGCGCGGAGACGTACTTGCGCCGATCGCCGATCACGACGGCGTCCTGGATGTACGGGCTGAACTTGAGCTTGTTCTCGATGTAGGCGGGGGCGATGTTCTTGCCGCCGGCGGTGATGATGAGGTCCTTCTTGCGATCCACGATCTTGAGGCGGCCGTCGTCCCACTCGCCCACGTCGCCCGTGTGGAGCCAGCCGTCCGGGTCGACCGCGCGCGCCGTCTGCTCGGGGTCCTTGAAGTAGCCCTTGAACACGTGCGGGCCGCGCGTGAGGATCTCGCCGTCCTCGCCGAGCTTCACCTCGATCCCCGCGATCGGCTCGCCCACCGTGCCGACGCGCGGCCGGTCCGGCCGGTTGAAGGAGATGACGCCGGACGACTCCGTCATCCCGTAGCCCTCGAGCAGCGGGATGCCGAGCGCCTGGAAGAACTCGACGAGCGCGGGAGAGGCCGGGGCGGCGCCGCTCACCGCGAGCCGCGTGCGGTCGAAGCCGATGCGACGCTTCAAGGGCTCGAGCACGAGCCAGTACGTCGCGAAGCGCGCGGCGCGGAGCGCCTCCGAGGGCGGCCGCCCCGCACGTGCCGCCCGCACCTGGCGCCGTCCGACGTCCACGGCGATGCGGTAGAGGGCGCGCTTCACGACGGTCGAGTCCGCCATGCGCAGCTCGATGGTGGACGCGAGCTTCTCCCAGATGCGCGGCACGCTCGCGAAGTA
>DASSQM010000285.1:0-5531 GCA_035702465.1 Anaeromyxobacter sp.
GCGCCGCCACGTCCGGCGCGAGCCCGAGCGCCTCGACCGGCAGCGGCGCGAGCGCGCCGGCGGCGGCCCCCGGCGGCACCGCGGAGAGGGGCCGCCCGGCGTGACGGGAGAGCGCCCGCGCCGGTCCGCGGCCGTCGGCGACGACCGCCCGGGCGGCGTACCCCATCTCCCCGGCGGCGCGGAGCGCGCGGCGCGCGAGCTCCTCCTCCCCCGGGAGCTCCCCCGCGGGGCCCGCGATCGCGCCCGCCCCCGCGCGCGGCGCGAGGAGGTGCGCCGCCGAGGCGTCGAGGAGGAGGACGTCCGGCGGCGCGATCTCCACGGCCGGCGCGAGCGCGAGCATGTCCTCCGCCAGCGCCCGCAGCGCGGCGCGCTCGGCGGCGAGGTCCTGTGGGACGGCGAGGAGCCGCCCGCACGCGGCGACCGCAGCGGCGATCGGCGCGCCGGCCCGGACGCCCGCCGCGCAAGCCGCGTCGTCGCAGCAGACGACACGCCCCTCGGCCACGACCGCGATCGGCCGCGCCTCGCCCCGTTCGTCCTGATCCTGAGCCTGTCGAAGGGCCCGTTCGTCCTGAGCATGCCGAAGGAGGGATCGGCCGCGCCGGACCCGCTGCAGCGGCAGGTCGGGGACGTGGACCGCGACCACGCGGACGCCGCGGGCCTCACGCGACACGGCCGCGCCCTCCGGCGCTGGTGCCAGGCCCGTCGAGCGATCCCGGCGCCGCGCGCCGGGCGACGATGCGGTCTCCGTCCGCCGCGAGCTCGACGCGCACGGCGGCCGGCACGCGGAGCCCGTTCGCGCCGCCGAGCCAGAGCCCGACCGCTCCGCCCTTCTCCGCCGCCGCCTGGAGGCGCCGCGCGACGGCGTCCGCGCCGCGGAGCGCGCGGGGGATCGCGACGTCGATCGCCACCGCGGCGAACGCCCCCGACGCGAGCAGCGCCTCCGCCGCCCAGAGCCCGGCGCGGGCTGCGTCGGCCGCCCCGCCCGCGCCGCGCGCCGTGCCCCGTACGCTCGCCTCGCCCACGAGGCTCGCCTCGCGCACCCCGCCGCAGAGCGGCCGCACGACGAGGAGCCGCGCGAGGTCCACCCCCCTCGCCGCCGCAGCCGGCGGGTACAGCTCTCCCCGCCCGTCGACGTAGGCGGCGAGATCCCGGGGGCCGAGCGCCGCGAACACCGCGAGCACGACGGCGGTCTTCCCGCTCGCCGGCCCGCCCGCGAGCTCGGCGAGCGCGCCGCGCGGAAAGCCGCCGCCTGGAAGGGCGACATCGACGTCCGCGAGGCCAGACGCGACGAACCCTTCCC
The DNA here is from genome assembly GCA_035702465.1 of Anaeromyxobacter sp. Classification (GTDB taxonomy): domain Bacteria; phylum Myxococcota; class Myxococcia; order Myxococcales; family Anaeromyxobacteraceae; genus Anaeromyxobacter. The sequence continues at coordinate 1,301 of DASSQM010000285.1, forward strand.
GCCGGGCGGGACGCCGCTCGATGCGGCGGATCTCGTCGCGCAGCTGCGCGAGGACGAGGTGGCGCTCGCTTCCCATCCCGCTCGGCTCCGTCGCGGACAATATCTGCACGTCCGTTCAGGTAGCAAGCCGGTCTGACACCCCCACTCCCTGTCGCACCGGGGGCCCGTCACTACCGTACTGGAAGCCAGCACGACGACCACGGCAGGGTGCCTGGGCCGTCTCCAATCGGAGCAGTGGAGGGGAAAGATGAAAATCGAATGGGGTAAGGTGGCCGGCCTCGCGACCGCCGGACTGCTCGTCGCGGCGCCCGCCTGGGCGCAGACCAGTGGATCCGCGGGGACCTCCGGCACGGGTTCGACGGGCTCGTCGACGTCCACGGGGTCCACGAAGTCCGGTGATCGGATGGGCAGCACGTCGAGCGACTCGAGCAAGAGCGGCTCCACGGCGAGCGACTCGAGCAAGAGCGGCTCCACGGGCTCGACCGGCTCGATGGGCAACTCGGCCTACGGCGGCTCTTCCAGCTCGAGCACGGGCAGCAGCAGCTCGCCGTCCGCGTCCTCCAGCTCGCCGTCGTCCTCGTCGAGCGCGTCCTCGATGGGCAACGAGCTCACCGGCAAGGTGCAGAAGTTCGACAAGTCGAAGCACGAGCTCACGCTGTCGCTCAAGGTGAACGAGTCGACCCAGGTCACGAAGAACGGGCAGCCGGCGTCGCTCTCGGACATCAAGGAAGGCGATCAGGTCCGCGCCAGCTTCTCGGGCAGCGACGTGACCAAGATCGAGGTGATGTCGAAGAGCTCCTCGGGCTCTTCCTCCGGCTCTTCGAAGAGCAGCGGCTCCTCGCTGGGTGGCACGGGCAGCACCTCGGATCAGAGCGGCTCGTCCAGCTCCGGCACCTCGGGCAGCAGCTCGGGGTCGTCCAGCGGCTCGATGGGCACGAGCGGATCGAGCGGCTCGAGCTCGAGCCCGAGCACGTCGGGCAGCTCGAGCGGCAGCAGCAGCCCGTCCTCGAGCGGCAACACCGGCAAGAAGGGCTACTAGTCCCTCGGCAGGCCGGGGCGTGAAAAAAGGCGGCGGCCCGTCCCGGGCCCCGCCTTTTTCGTCTCGCCGGACGCCGCGATCAGCTCGCCGCGTCCTGCTCGCCGCCGGCCTTCTGCTTCGCCTCCTGGGCCGCGATCTCCGCGCGCACCTTCTCCATGTCGAGGGCGCGGACCTGGCGGACGAGGTCCTCCAGCGCCGCCTCGGGGAGCGCGCCGGGCTGGGAGAAGAGGAGGACCTTGTCGCGCAGGATCATGAGCGTCGGGATCGACTGGATGTGGAACGCGCCCGCGAGCTCCTGCTCGACCTCGGTGTTCACCTTGCCGAACGTGAGATCGGGGTTCTTCGCGGCGACCTTCTCGTAGGTCGGACCGAAGGCGCGGCACGGGCCGCACCACGGCGCCCACCAGTCGATGAGGACGATGCCGTCGCGCTCGACGACGTCCTTGAAGTTCTTCGCGGTGACCTCGACCGTCGACGCGCTCGCCATCGCCACTCCCTCCCGAGCGCGACCCGCGCTCGTCTCGAGGGTTCGACCCGCCCGCCGCGAAAAGGATTCGCGGCGGGCGTAGAACGCCCCTCACGAGATAAGGGGTCCGGGCGCCGCCGTCACCGGGCGGGCGGGTACTTGTGGAGCTTCCGCTGGAGCGAACGGCGGTGGATGCCGAGGCGCCGCGCGGCCTCCGAGATGTTGCCGCCGCAGTCGGTGAGCACGCGCTGGATGTGCTCCCACTCGGCCCGGGCGAGGGAGGGGGTCTCGATGCCCTTCTCCTTCGCGGTGTTCGTCCCCGCGAGCGCCGCCAGGATCTCGTCCGCGTCGGCGGGCTTCGGGAGGTAGCCGACCGCGCCCTCGCGCACCGCCTCGACCGCCGTCGAGATGCTGCCGTAGCCGGTCAGCATCAGCACGCGCGTGGCGGGATCCGTCCGCTTCAGCTCCTTCAGGACGTCGAGGCCCGAGCCGCCGGGCATGCGCAGGTCGACCACCGCCATCTCCGGCGAGTCCTTCGCGGCCTCGCGCAGCGCCTCCTCGGCGCTCCCGGCCGTCCGCACGTCGTAGCCGCGGCCCCGGATCGCGGTCGCGAGCCGCTCGCGCAGCACCTCGTCGTCGTCCACGAGCAGGATGCTCGGGAGGGTTTCCTTGTTCGCTTCCACCGTCGTGATGCTCATGTGCTCCCCCGTTCACCGGTGTTCGCCGCCGGCAGCTCGATCCACGCCTCGGTTCCTGCACCGGGGCGCGATACGATCTGGAATGCGCCGCCGAGCTGCTCGGCGAGCGCGCGGGTGAGGAACAGGCCCAGCCCCATTCCCTCGCCCGGGACCTTCGTCGTGAAGAACGGCTCGCCCACCCGGGCGAGCACGTCCGGAGTCATCCCCTTCCCCTGGTCGATCACCGACGCGCGCACGCGCCCGTTCTCCTCCACCACCCGGAGCGTGACCTGCGCCCCGGGCGGCGACGCCTGCACCGCGTTCTTGAGGAGGCCGCGCAGCGTGTCGCCGAGCGCGCGCGCCGGGCCCACGATGCGCGACGCCGCGGCGGGCGCGTCCACCGTCACGCGATCGCGGGCGGGGAACGGCTCGAGCGCCGTGTCGATCCAGGCGCGCACGGTGAACAGCGCGAGCGGCTCGCCCGCCGTCTCGCCGGAGTGGGCCGCCATGCGATCCAGGATCTCCCGGCAGCGGGCGACCTGGTCGCGCACGAGCTGCAGGTCGTTCCCCACCTCCGGCGGCACCTTGGTGCCGAGCAGCTTCTGCAGCTCCTTCGCCACGACCGCGATGGTGGAGAGCGGCGTCGAGAGCTCGTGCGCGGCGCCCGCGGCGAGCGTGGCGAGCGAGGCGAGCTTCTCCCGGCGCGCGGCGAGCGTGCGCGCGGACGCGAGCTCCTTCTCGCGGCTCGCGAGCGCGGTGGAGACGCGCTGCACGAAGAACACCACGAACACCGCCGCGAGCGCGAACGCGATCCACATCCCGCGCAGGTGCGCGTCCATCATCGCCGCGTGATCCAGCTCGGAGTGGACGTGGTGCGCCCCCCCCTCCATCGCGTCGTCGATGAACAGGGTCGCGAACCCGAGCAGGCTCGCTCCCATGAGGGCCCAGCACCACCGGAGCGGGAGGAGCACCGCGGCGAGCGCGACGATGACGAGGTAGAGGGTCGAGAACGGGTTCGCGGCGCCGCCGGTGAGGTCGAGGACCACGGTGAGCGCGCCGATATCGATGAACATGACCGCCGCGACGCTCGCGTCGGTCACCTTCACCTGCCGCGCCCAGATGCCGAGGGCGATGTTCCCGGCGATCTCGAGGACGACGAGGCCGCCGAGCGTGACGAGCGGGAGCCCGATCGGCGTCCAGGCCTCCGCCGCCGCCACCACGATGCACTGTCCGAGGATCGCCCACCAGTGAAGCTGGACGAGCCAGTGCAGGTTGACGCGGCCGCGGTCGCCGCGGCTGGCCGGCGCCTCCCGGGCGGGGACCGGCTGTACCGGACGGGCGGACTGGCCGTCTGCCCCGGCGCTCGCCGCCATATGGGTCGTCGCAACGTGCATTCCCGCGATCCTGCGAGGGAAAACTACCACACCCAAATGCGTGCGGCGCGGGCGCGGCGCCGTGACGCAGCGCGCTTGACGCCGCGCACGCGTGCCCCGTACGTTCGGGCGTCCATGCCCGTGAGAGGAAGGCGCCGGACGCTCGCTTCGGTCCTGGCGGAGAGCCTCGCGTCGCGCGGCGCGCGGGAGCCCGCCGCGATCGCCGCAGCCGTCGCGGAGGCATGCGGTCCGCGCCTCGCGCGCGAGGCCTCGTGCCGCGGGCTCACGCGCGAAGGGCGGCTGCTCATCGTCGTGCGCACGACGGCGTGGGCGTCGCAGGTGGAGGCGCTCGGGGAAACGCTGTGCGCCCGGGTGAACGCGCGGCTCGGGCGGAGCACCGCCCACGGGCTGGAAGTGCGCGTCGCGTCGGAGTGGTGACGGCCGTGGCGCGACGCCTCGCCGCCGTCGTCGCGCTTTCCGCGCTGTCGGCGTGCGCCGCGGCGACCTCGACCGCGACGCCGACCGCGACCGCGACGACGACCGCGACCGCGACCCCGACCTCGACCTCGACCTCGACCTCGACCGCGACCCCGACCTCGACCCGCGCGGCCACGCCTGATGCGAGGTACGGGCCCGAGCCGGAGGTGGCGCTGACGCCCGTCGAGGCCCGCGCCCT
>DASSQM010000286.1:0-4437 GCA_035702465.1 Anaeromyxobacter sp.
GGCGCGCCGCTGGCTGGGCCGCGCGTTGCTGGCGAAGAACGAGGCGTCGGGCGCGCTCACGCAGCTCCGCAAGGCCGTCGACCTCGAGCGCGGCAACCGGGAGAACCAGCTCTACCTCGGGATCGCGCTGGAGCGCTCCGGCGCGCTGCCGGAGGCGATCGAGGCGTATCGCGCCGCCACCGCGCTCGACCCGAAGTACGTCGACGCTTGGGAGCGCATCGGCGGGCTGTACGCCGCGAACGGCCGCTGCGAGGAGGCGATGCCCGCGTACCAGCGCGCCATCGCGGCCGCGCCGCGCCTCTCTCGGCTCCGGCTCGCGCTCGGCGACTGCACGGCGAAGCTCGGCAAGAACGAGGACGCCGCGAGGATCTTCCGCGACGTCCTGAAGAGCGATCCCGCCGCGGTGCAGGCCGTCTACCGCCTCGCCCGCGCGGTGCACGAGTCCGAGGGCGCGCGCGCCGCGCTGCCGCTCTACGAGCGCGCCGCGCGCGAGGAGGCGAAGAACCCGATGCCGCACTACTACCTCGGCTACCTGTACAAGGAGCGGAACCAGAAGGCGCGCGCGGTGCAGGAGTTCAAGCGGTACCTGGAGCTGCGCCCCGAGGCAGAGGAGAAGAAGGACATCGAGGCGGAGATCGAGGATCTCGGCGGCGCGCGCTGACGCGGCGCGCGGCGCGAATCACCCCTTGACGCGCAGCGGCGCCTGACCTACTCGTGCCCGTCGCGTCGCCCGTTCGCGGCGACGGCGGAGGACGCGATGATCTCGTTCAGCGCCCTGGCGATCGCGCTCGCGGTCGCGCAGGCTCCCGCGCAGGCCTCGCCGCCGCCGGCGCCGCCGGCGGGGTCCGGTCTCCCCGTCATCACGCTCGACGAGGCGCTCCGGCTCGCGAAGGAGCGCAACCTCGATCTCATGGTCCTGCGGGCGAGGCTCGATCAGGCGGACGAGATCGCGTGGAAGGCGTGGGCGCGCTACCTGCCGCAGGTGACGGTGACCGGAGCGTGGCAGAGGCAGAAGGACATCGAGCTGCCCTTCCCGTTCGCCGTCGACCCGACGCGCTCGCTCGGCGTGACGCCGGGCGACAACCTGCTCCAGACCACGCCCATCCCCATCCAGCCGACCACCGTGCGGCAGGGCCAGCTCGAGGTGACGCAGACGATCTTCTCGCTCGCTGGCATCTACGGGATTCGCGCCGCCAGGAGCTCGGGCGAGGCGGCGGCGCTCTCCCTCGGCGACGGCCGGCGGGCGCTCCTGTTCGGCGTCGCGAGCGCGTACTACGGCGCGGCGTCGCTGAAGCAGACGATCGGGGTCTCGGAGCGGCTCCTCGAGATCGCGCAGCGCCAGGAGAAGGACGCGCGCGTGCGGTTCCAGGCGGGGACCGTGGCGAAGGTGGCCCTCCTGCGCGCCGAGATCGATCGGGCGCGCGCAGAGCAGGACCTGAAGCGGGCGCGGAACTCGTTCGAGTCGGCGCGGCTCGCCCTCGCGACGCTCCTCGACCGGCCGGCGGACTTCGACGTCGTCGAGCCTCCGTCGCCGCCGCTCCCCGACGCCCCCGACGCGGATGCGCTCCTCCGCGCCGCGCTCCAGAACCGCCTCGACGTGAAGGCGGCGCGCGTCGGCGTGGACGCCGCGCGCGCCACGCGCAACGTGGCCCTGGGGCGGTACCTCCCGAACGTGGGCGCGTTCTTCCGCGGGCAGCTGCAGAGCACGGCAGGTCTCACGAGCACCTCGAACTACCAATTCGGCCTGCAGCTCCAGTGGCAGATCCTCGACGGCGGGCTCCGCGAGTCGGACCTGCGCGAGGGGAACGCGAAGATCGCGGAGTCGGATGCCGCCCTGCGCAGCGCGGAGGCGAAGGCGCGCCAGGACGTGGTCCAGGCCCTGCTCGACCTCGACAGCGCGCGCGCCAACGCGGCCAAGGCGAAGGAGCAGCGCGATCTCGCGGCGGAGAACCTGCGACTCGTCGACGTGTCCTACCGCGCCGGCGCCGCCACCGCGGTCGAGCTCGCCGACGCCACCGCGGCGCTCCGCACCGCGGAGGCCGGTGTCACGTCCGAGACGCTGGGCGCGCAGCTCGCGGCGCTCCGCGTGCTCCAGGCGGCGGGCGAGTTCGAGCCCGGGAAGCTGCGCTGACGGCGCGGGCCTAGGAGGAGGCCTTGGCGGGTCCCCCGTCGAGCCGGAGCGCGACGACGCGGTTGCGCCCCGCCTGCTTCGCGAGGTAGAGCGCCCGGTCGGCCGACTCGATGAGCTCGCGCTCCGTGCGGCCGGGCACGAACGTGGTGAGCCCAACGGAGACGGTGACGCCGATGGAGACGGTCACGCCGAGATCGCGCCCGTGCCAGGCGCAGCGGCTCTTCTCCACCGCGTAGCGGATGCGCTCGGCGAGCGACTGCGCCCCGTCCATGCCCGTCTCGCGGGCGATGATCACGAACTCCTCCCCGCCGTACCGCGCGAGGACGTCCTCCTTCCGCACCGCGCCGCGGAGCACGAAGGAGACCATCTTGAGCGTCTCGTCGCCGGCGAGGTGGCCGTACTCGTCGTTGATGCCCTTGAAGTGATCGACGTCGCAGAGGAGGAGCGACACCGCGCGCTCGTGCCGCTGCGCCGCGGCGAGCTCCGAGGCGAGCCGCTCCTCGAAGTGCCGCCGGTTGTGGAGGCCGGTCAGGGGATCGACGAGGGCCCCCTCGGCCAGCTTGACCTGGTAGCGCGCCTCGAGCTCGTCGGCCCAGACGAACTTCAGGGTCGTGTGGCCGCCCACCTGCACGCGGGAGCCGTCCACGAGCCGCGCCTCGTCCTCGCGCTTGCCGCCCACCCACGTGCCGTTCGCGCTGCCGAGGTCGCGCAGGAGCGCGCCCTCGCCCAGGACCTCGATGGTCGCGTGGCGGCGCGAGACACCCTCGTCGCGGATCTGCACGTCGCAGTCCTCGCGGCGGCCGATGGCGAGCGCCTTGCCCGAGGCGAGCGGGAAGATGTCGCCGAACTGCGGTCCGGAGAGGACGAGCAGGAACGCGTGCTTCTCCGTGGAGCGCGCGACGCGCGGCACCGCCGTGAAGGTCCGCTCGCGATCGTCCGCGCGCTGGGGCGTCCTCTCCACGCGCCGCCGCGCGCGTCCGCGCGGCCTCGTCCCCCTTGGCTCGCGCTTCGCCATGCGCCGGCGCCCCCGCCGTGTGGCCACTATAGCGCGCCGCCCGCGCGGGCACGCCCGTCGTACACGGTGGGTCCTACAGCGCCGCGGTACGCAGGGCGTCTCGCGTCCTGTGACCGAGGTACGCGCGCGTTGCGCACCGGGGCGAGGAGCGTTACCCCTCGCAGCCGGAGGGCGCGTGATCCGCTTCGGGCCTGCGGGCTGGGAGTATCCGGACTGGGCGGGGACGGTGTACCCGAAGCCGCAGCCGCGGGGCTTCGACCGCCTGCGGTATCTCGCGCGGTTCTTCTCCACCGTCGAGGTGAACGCGACGTTCTACCGGCCCTTCGCGGCGGACGCGGCGGCGCGCTGGTGCGAGCGCGTCGCGGACTTCCCGCGGTTCCGCTTCGGTGCGAAGGTCTGGCGCCGGCTCACGCACGAGCGCGACGTGCCCTACGGGCGCGAGGAGATCGCCGAGGCGCGCGCCGCGCTGGACCGGCTCCACGGGGAGGGCCGCCTCGGCGCCGCGCTGCTCCAGTTCCCCTGGTCGTTCAAGCGCGACCAGGCGGGCGAGGAGTGGCTGCGCGGCCTCCTGCGCGCGCTCGCCGGGCTCCCGCTCGTGGTCGAGGTGCGCCACGTCTCCTGGGACGCGCCGGAGGTCCTCCAGGAGCTGGCCTCCCTCGGCGCCGGCATCGTGAACGTGGACCAGCCCCTGTTCCACGACTCGATCCGCCCCGCCGCGCGCGCGACGAGCGCGGTCGGCTACGTCCGCGTGCACGGGCGCAACTACAGGGACTGGTTCCGCAAGAGCGCGGGCCGGGACGCCCGCTACGACTACCTCTACACGGCCGGCGAGCTCGAGCCCTGGGCGAAGCGAATCCGCGAGCTCGGCGCCGAGGTGCCGGACGTCTACGTCGTGACGAACAACCACTTTCGCGGGCAGGCGGCCGCGAACGCGGCGATGCTCGAGTCGATGGTCACGGGCGAGAAGGTGCCCGCGCCGAAGGAGCTCTTCGAGAAGTACGCCGAGCCGCTGCGGCCGTACGCGTATCCCGAGGCGGCGAACGACGTCCAGCCGCGTCTGCTCTGACGTCACCCGATCTCCGCGACCACCGGCGCGTGATCGCTCGTCCCGTAGTCCGCCAGCACCGCGCACCGCTTCACGCGGGCGGCGACGCGAGCGCTCGCCACCACGTAGTCGATCCTCCAGCCGATGTTCCGCTGGCGCAGGTTCCGCCACGGCGCCCAGTAGGTGAAGAGGCCGTCGTTCGCCGGATCCACCGCGCGGCCGACGTCGACGAGGCCGTGGGAGAGG